>JBGPLR010000007.1:0-20434 GCA_041486545.1 Terriglobia bacterium | reverse complement strand
TTGCGGACGTCCACATGGCCGCCGTTGACGGTCTTCAACTTGATGTCAATACTGCGCGGAACTTGCAGCTGGAAATCCATGGTCACGTCATAACCGCGGTCGCCGTGCCAGCCGCGGCAGCCGTCGCCATCGCCATCGCAATTGCAGCGGAACGGACCGTTCACGTAGAACTTGAGCAGGTCCGGCTGGTCCGTGATGTCCAGAGTGACTTCTTTCTTGGCGGCTTCCATGCGGTCTTTGGACTCTGCGCGGATGGTCTTTTTGACGACCAGTTGCACCTGGTCGCTCTGGCCGCCGACCACTTCCACAGAGCCATTGATGTTGTCCACGTCCAGCAGCCGGTGGCTTCCGCCGACATTAAAGGTCTTGGTGATGGTCTCCTGTTCGCGCAGCGTGTAGTCGGAATCGTGGTGGCGGTCGCCGTCCGATTCGTCGTCCATATCCTGGTCTGATTCCACGTCCACGTCGTGATCCATGTCCACATTGACGTCTTCCACGTCCACATCAATGTCGCCGATCTCGACGTTGGGCTCGACGTCAACGTCTAGATCGTCGTCATCGGCATCGGTGTCCGCGACGGGAGCGGCGTCTTGATTCGTGGCAAAGTGAAAACCCGCGGCATGGAGTTTGCCTTTACCGGCGGATGCGTAAGTGATGGCGAAGGCGCTGGTGACCAGCAGTGCGAGGATGACTTTTGCTCTCAGCATAAGTGCGTTCCTTTCTGTATCGTTAATGAAATTCCCGTTCCCTAGCTCAGCTGCGTGACTCCCCAATCGGCCCGCTTGCGCACTGAGGGATCCAGCTTGGGGTTCTCCTGCAATTTCTTCAGCTGCTGGACTGCGCCGGGATCGTGCATATCCACCAGGGCATCAATCAGCGCCACCTGCACCAGAGGCGATTGCTGGCCTTCCAGCGCGTCAATCAGGCCCTTGCGGACGTCCGTGCGGCTGCCGTAGCGGGTAAGCGCGTCCAGCGCGGCCAGGCGCACGTCCACACTCTGGTCGTACTGCAGGGTGTGCATCAGCGCGGAGAGAACTTTGGGATCAGGCGCGGTCTGCGGCGCGTTCCAGTTGCGGCTGTAGCTGACGGCCTGCAGGCGCTCGCTGGCCGACTGCTGCTGCAGCATGGAGAGAACCACCAACTGCCGCATGTCGGTAAGCTCTTGATGGATCTTTTTGACTTCATCGGGCGATTGACTGCCGCCGCGGTCCATGTATTTGCCGCCCAGAAACGCCGCCACCACCAGCACCGCCGCCCAGGCCGCACTCATGGAAGGCCGGCGCACCCAGTTCAACAGGTGGCTGAGGTCCTGGAACTTGTTGCGTTCGGAAGTCAGGTTGGCTTTCTCCCAACGGCCTTCCTGGTATGTCTCCAGCATGGATTCAAATCGCGAACGCAGCATGGGGCTGGGCTGGACTTCCGGCATTGATCCCAGCTTGTGCCACAGCGCCGCTTCGTCGCCACACTGCGCACACTGGGCGACGTGGGCTTCCATCTGCTTCATACGGACGTCGTCCAGACTGCCCTGGAGGTAGTCCGGCAGCAGTTCGATCGCTTTTTCGCATTTCATTTCTTGGTCAGTCATTTCGTCGTCAGTCATTGCAAACTCCCTATTGCAAAGTCCCAGGTCCTGTCCACGAACCGGTCCTTCTCTGGCCCGCCTTGCGGACCAGCTTGCCGCTTTCCAGCCCGCGGAAGATTTCCCGCAGGTCTTGCAGCGCGCGGTGGACGCGCACCTTCACCGTGTTCACTTCGCACCCCATCATTTGAGCAATGTCTTCATACTTCAGGTCCTGGAAGCGGCTCAGGACCAGCACTTCGCGTTTGTCTTCCGTCAGCTCCATCAGCGCCTGGTGAAGCAGCGCCGTCTCCTGCTTTTGCTGCGCTGGATCGTCGGGCGTAATCGCCGGCGACATCTCCGGCTCCCAACTGGTCTCCGGACGCCGCTTGCGCAGGTGGTCCACGCGGGCGTTGCGGGCGATCTGGTACATCCAGGCGCGGAACGGCGTTTCCGGCTTGTAGCTGTGGCGGTATTTCAATATGCGGAAAAACACTTCCTGCACCAGGTCTTCGCTCAGCGCGCGCTCGCACGTGAGCTTGTAATAAAAGTTGAACAGGGCCAGGTGGTAGCGCTCAAACAGCACGCCCAGCAACTCGCCCACCCCACTGCGCACCTGGGCCATCAGCTCTTCATCGGACATCGCGTTGGGCGTTGGAACTTTCAGGGGCGTTTTGTCCTTTCACCGGATGATTACCGGGACTAAGCAAAAAGGTTACATGGAATAGCCGCCCGGCGGTATAGGGGATGGTAAGCTGGTAGGAACGCTGGCTTTACTTCTTTTCCCGATGCAGTTTTAATAGAACCCGATACCCCTCTTGAGGAGCAACGAATGGTGCGTAAACTGATGTTGGCCATGATGGCCTTGTGTCTGCCGGCCGTGGCTGCGACCCCTGGCCCAAACTCAAATTCCGCGTCGGATGACAAAGCGAAGGCCAGCAACAACCCGGTAGCTATCTTCCACACCACCGCGGGCGACCTCAAGTGCGAACTGTTTCCCGCCCAAGCCCCCAAGACGGTGGAAAACTTTATTGGCCTGTCCAGCGGCACCAAGGAATGGACCAGCCCCGTGAACGGGCAGAAACAAACCAAGCCGCTTTACGATGGCACCATCTTCCACCGGGTTATTCCCAATTTCATGATTCAGGGGGGCGACCCCCTGGGCCAGGGCTTCGGCGGACCGGGCTACGCGTTTGAAGACGAGTTTGTCCCCGGCCTGGGATTTGATCGTCCTGGACGTCTGGCGATGGCCAACTCAGGCCCCAATACCAACGGGTCGCAGTTTTTTATCACGGAAGTTCCCACCATGCACCTAACGGGCAAGCACACCATCTTCGGCCAATGCGATGCCAAGTCGGTTGAACTGGTGATCAAGATCGCGCGCATGCCAGCCGGTCCAATGAACCGTCCGGCAGACCCGGTGAAGATCAACCACATTGAGATCGTCAATCCCGGCGCCGAACCGGCCAAGCCGGCAGCGCCGGCCAAAGCACAGTGACCCATCACGGAGCCATGAGAAAAATGAGTTCAATGACTCGTCAAACCCGCAGCTTGTCTCTTATCGTCGCGATGTTAGTGCTTGGCAGCTTCGCGCTGCGGGCTCAGACTGCTACCAAGAAGCCGCCAGCCAAGTAATCAGCCCCGGCCAAGGCTTCATCGACCAAAACCAAGAAACCAGTCCCGGCGGCCAATCCGGTGGCCATCCTGCACACCACCGCCGGCGACTTGAAGTGTGAGCTGTTCCCGGCAAAAGCGCCCAAAGCGGTGGCCAACTTTATCGGTCTGGCCAATGGCACCAAGGATTGGAAGGACCCGGCGACCGGGAAAGCGGTCCAAGGCAAACCGCTCTATGACGGCGTGATCTTCCATCGTACGATTCCTGAATTCATGATCCAGGGCGGCGACCCCTCCGGGACCGGCTCCGGAGATGTGGGCTTTACCTTTGAAGACGAGTTGCACGCCGATCTGCTGTTCGACAAACCCGGACGCCTGGCAATGGCCAACCGCGGGCCCAACACCAACAGCTCGCAATTCTTCATCACGGAAAAAGAAGTATCTTTCCTGAATCCCTGCCTGGAGCCCAACGGATGTATGGGCGGGCGCCGCCCCCCGAACAGCGGCTACACGCTCTTTGGCCAGTGCGATAACGCGTCCGTGGAACTGGTGAAGAAGATCGCGCGCATGCCTTGCGGCGGCGGCGGGACGTGCTCCAACAGCAACAGCCGTCCGTTGGAGCCGGTGAAGATCAAGCACGTGGAGATTGTCGGACACCGTCCAGCCGCTCCGTCGCCGGCCAAGAAGCCCAGTACAACGGCCAAACCCGCGCCGTCACCCAAACCCTAACCGCAGCGAAAGAGGAGAAGCATGGCCCGTCAACCTGGAACCTACGCGATCTTTGACACCACCGAAGGCAAGATTGTTTGCCGGCTGTTTGAGAAAGAAGCGCCCATCACCACCAAGAATTTCATGGACCTGGCGGAAGGCAAGCGCAGCTGGAGTGACGCAGTGAGCAAGAAAAAGGGCGACGGCCCACTTTATAGCGGAACCATTTTCCATCGCGTGATTCCCGACTTCATGATCCAGGGCGGCGACCCCAGCGGCACCGGGATGGGCGGACCGGGCTATCGCTTTGAGGACGAAACCAAAGGCTCTCCTCACAGCTTTAATAAGCCGGGCAAGCTGGCCATGGCCAATGCGGGGCCCAACACCAACGGCTCGCAGTTTTTTATCACCGTAGCTGCCACGGACTGGCTCACCGGCAAACACACCATCTTTGGCGAAGTGGTGGAAGGCCAGGAGGTCGCCAACAAGATATCCACCGTGAAGAAGGGCGCGCAGGACCGTCCACTGAAAGACGTGGTGGTGACCTCCATCACCATTGAGCGGACCACTTAGCGCGGAGGCCCCTCTGTGGACCCGGTCAAGATTCTGATCTACGTCGCGGCGTTCGTCCTGCTGCTCTACATAGCGCGGGCACTGGCCAGGTCCTCGGAGATTCGCGGGGGGATGCCGCACGGAATGTCCTCGGTGGCGGAAAGTCACCCTGTGTATCCGCCCGTTCCCGAACCGGCGTTGGCTGACAACGGAAAGAAGAAGCCGGCAGCCATCGGGAAAGAACTCGGCTTCCCTATCAGGCTTCCGGCGATCACCCGCGACGCCGATGGAAAATTCAACCGTCCGGAATTCTTGAATTACTATTTCAGCAAGATTGATCTGGTCACTGGACCGCCTGATCCTGACAGCTTCTTTGACGAACTCTACCTGCAGGCGCGGGACCCCGCGAGCGGACACACCTGGACCTACGAGTACACGGTGGCCACTCCATCCGGCCTGACCGAAATCATGCGGACGGAGCGCTTTGAATCACTTTATTTTGAGGATCCGGTACTGATTGTCGCCCGCTGGGACTTGAAGGTGATTCTGCAAACCGTGTCCGAGGAAATCATGAAGAGCTACGGGAGAGCGGGCGCGGAGGAAAGCACCGCAAACGTTCCGGCGACGGAATGAGGGCTGGCAGAGATCGGGCAATTCCGGCGATTCTACGGAGAGGCTTCGCCTGATTTGGCTCCTTCTCTCCCGGCTGCGCCGCTCGTTCAGGATGACGGGTTGTGGCGCGGCAGTTCTGCGCCACGCTGCGCCCTTACACTCCTATCACTTTCACCAGCTCCGTCACCGCGTCTGCGCTCTTCTGCAAGGCGGCTTGCTCTTCCCGAGTCAGCTTGATTTCGATGATCTGTTCCAGCCCGTTGGCGCCCAGCTTGCACGGCACGCCCACGAACAAATCCTTGATCCCGTATTCGCCCTGCAGATATACACAGCAGGGCAGGATCTTCTTCTTGTCTTTGAGAATGGCTTCCACCATCTCCGTCGCCGACGCCGACGGCGCGTAGTACGCGCTGCCGGTCTTCAGATACTTTACGATCTCCGCGCCACCATCGCGCGTACGCTGGACGATGGCGTCCAGGCGGTCTTTCGCGATCAGCTCGGTAATGGGGATGCCAGCGACGGTGGAGTAGCGCGGCAGCGGGACCATGGTGTCACCATGGCCGCCCAGCACAAAGGCGGTCACGTTCTCAACGCTCACGTTCAGCTCCTGGGCGATGAAGGTGCGGAATCGCGAAGAATCCAGCACGCCGGCCATGCCCAGCACGCGGTTGCGGTTGAACTTGCTCAGCTTGTAGGCCGCCTGGGACATGGCGTCCAGCGGGTTGGAGACGACGATCAAAATACAGTTGGGCGAGTTGGCCACCACTTTGGCCACCACGTCCTGCATGATTTTGAAGTTGGTGTTGAGCAGGTCGTCGCGGCTCATGCCGGGCTTGCGCGCGATGCCGGCGGTGATCACCACAATGTCTGAGTTCGCCGTGTCCGCGTAGTCGTTGGTGCCCAGCACGTAGGAATCGCGCTTCTCCACCGGCATGGCTTCGAGCAGGTCCAGGGCCTTGCCCTGGGGGACGCCTTCCAGCACGTCAATCAGGACCACGTTGGCCAGTTCCTTGGAAGCGATCCAGTGGGCCGCAGTGGCGCCTACGTTCCCCGCCCCGACGATAGTCACTTTCTTGCGCATGAAAATATTTCTCCTGAAAAACCTACTGGGTTAGATTTTTGCCAACTGGCCCGCCATGTTGTTGATCATCTGCGTGGCGAATTCGCTGGTCTTCACCTTGGTTGATCCGGGCATCTGGCGCTCAAAGTCATAGGTCACCATCTTTTTCTGGATGGTGGCTTCCATGGCATTTTCGATCAGCCGCGCGGCTTCGGTCCAGCCCATAAAATCGAACATCATGACGCCGGAAAGGATCACCGAGCCGGGATTGATCACGTCCTTGTCGGCGTACTTGGGCGCGGTGCCGTGGGTAGCTTCAAAGATGGCGTGCTGGTCGCCGATGTTGGCCCCCGGCGCGATTCCCAGTCCGCCCACCTGCGCGGCGCTGGCGTCAGAGAGGTAGTCGCCGTTGAGGTTGGGCGTGGCCAGAATGTCATACTCCGCCGGGCGGATGATGATCTGCTGGAAGATGGAGTCAGCAATGCGATCGTTGATCATGATCTTCTTCTTCCACGCGCCGTTGCCGTGTGATTTGCCGATGGTATCCAGGCACTTCTTCACTTCCGCATAGACTTCCTGCTTGAAGCTCTCCGCGGCGAATTCCATTCCCGGCTCAACCAGGGCGGCGTTCTGCTCAATCGAGATGTTCGGGTTGTTGTCTTTGTTGTCCAGGATCCAACTTTCGCGCTCAGTGACGATCTGGTCGCGGAACTCATCGCAAGCCAGCTCATAGCCCCACTCGCGGAAGGCGCCTTCGGTAAATTTCTGGATGTTGCCTTTGTGCACCAGCGTGACCTTCTTCCGCTTTTCCTTGATGGCGTGCTGGATGGCCATGCGCACCAGGCGCTTGGTGCCAAAGATGGAAATCGGCTTGATGCCCACGCCGGAATCTTCACGGATATGCTTTTTGGTCCCGGCCAGCATGGTGTTGTTGAGGAAGTCAATCAGCTTTTTCACTTCCGGCGTTCCCTGTTTCCACTCGATGCCGATGTAAACGTCTTCCGTGTTTTCGCGGAAGATGACAATGTCAACCTGCTCGGGATGCTTCACCGGCGAAGGCACGCCCTGGTAGTACTTCACCGGGCGGACGCAGCCATAGAGGTCAAGAATCTGGCGCAGCGCCACGTTCAGCGAGCGGATGCCGCCGCCCACCGGCGTAGTCAGGGGGCCTTTGATGGAGATGTGGAGGTCACGGATGGCGTCAATGGTTTCCTGCGGCAGCCAGTTGCCGAACTTGGTGAAGGCCTTTTCGCCGGCGAAAGTCTCAAACCAGTGGATCTTGCGCTTGCCGTCATAGGCATGCTCCACAGCGGCGTCAAACACGCGGACCGACGCGGCCAATATGTCACGGCCGGTGCCGTCGCCTTCAATGTACGGAATGATGGGGTTGTCAGGAATTTGCAGCTTGCCGCCGCTGAAAGTGATAGCCTTGCCGCCTGCTGGAAGCGATACACCGTTATATGAAGACGCCATTGGTTCCTCCACGGATGGAAATCCGTTCACAATCCAAACTTATTAAGTTAACATCCGCTGCGGACACGGCGCAATCGCCTGGAACGCGCAGGGCATTGTGAACGGTTCCTCCAAGTCTAGTTTTTTGGGAAAAAACCACCTATGACGAAGATCACATTGGTTCGGTTGCTGATTGTGCTGGGCATTTGCTGGGCGAGTTTTGGCTGCCCTGCGGCCCTGGCGGCGGATACGCCTTACTTCTACAAAGTCAGCCTGGTGCAGGCTGCACCGGGCAAGCTGCCGGAGTTGATTGACCTGTACAAAGCGCGAGCCGCAGGTTTGAAGGACGCAGGCGACGAGGCCCCGCTGTGGATGCGGCATAGCCAGGGCGACCACTGGGACTTGATGATCCTATCGCCCATGGACAGCTACGCGGAGTTCTACAAGCCGGATCGCATCGCCAAGCGCCAGCAGGCAGGCCAGGCGCCGGCGGCCCAGGCAATCGCGACAAAGATCGCGGAGAACATCGCCTGGCAGGAAGACCTGTTTGTGTACGGCCCTCCGCTGGCTGATCTGCGGAAAGCTTTTGCCGCCGGCGCGTTCTTCCACGTGGAGATGTTCATCGCTCTGCCCGGCAAGTTCGGTGACCTGTACAAAGAACGCGAAATGGAGAATGTCTACGCCAAGGCGATCAAAGAGCCGGAGAATTTTATCTTTGTCCGCGACCAGGGCGCTGCCTGGGACATTTTCACCATCGGCGTGTTCCGCGATTTGAAACATTACGCCGAAAGCGCCGACGTGTCCCCCAAAGACGCTGAAGCCGCCGCCAAAGCCGCCGGGTTTGAAGCGCCCAGCCAGATTGGGCCGTACTTGCGGCGATTCATCCGCGAGCACCATGACACGCTGGCGGTGGCGGTGAAGTGAAAGCTCGCGAGGGCCAGAGTCTTATTCTTCAGGCCAGATGGAATTCAGCAATTCCGCCAAGCGGTAACCGGCCCAAGCCACGCGCTGGCGGGCTGTCTTAACGGCTTGCTGGTTGTAAGCTTTGGACGGCACGCTGTTGGGGCTGAGATCGTCATAGGCAACCGGTTGGGCCAGATCGGTGCTCTCTTTGGCCCATCCGGCAAAGTCTTCCGGACCGCCCGCTTTCCAGGCAGGATCAGCGTCCGGAAACTGGGTGGTGATGCGTTTGGCCGCGGGAGGGATCTGGGACAACGGCGGAGGAGCAAAGTTGGGGCCGGCCTTGGGGAAGTCGCCGATTCCGCCGTCCCAGTAGCTATGCAGCTTCTCTAAGGTGAACTTGCCATTGGCGCCCTTCAGTTTGATCTTGAACAGATTGCCGCCGCGGTCGCCTTCCTTAAGACCGCCTGTTACCCGGGTGGAGCAATGCAATGGCTGATGGATATCGCCGACAAAGTGGATGATGAAGCGCAGGGCTTCCGCGCGTTCATTGTCGTCCGTGCTGGTCTTGAGGATGTTGACGTACTTGGTCAAGGCGGTAATCACGTTTTGTGCTTCGGGCAAGTCGGTGGGGAGCGGAGCGCCATCGGCGGAAAACGGCTCGTCGATAAAGTGCAACGGCAGAGTGTTGGCAAAAGCCTCATCCGGGCGGAGATCGTCAGGCCAGTGCGCAGCATTGACGAAATCCAGGCTCTTGGCGGTGATCGCCGTGGGTTCAATGTCAATCTTGATAAGCTTGTCGACTTCGGCTTTGGCCTTGGGATTGAGCCGCGCGTAAGCGATTTTGGCGACGATCATGTGCCCGCCCGGCCCCCAGCTTAGAGCGTCGCTGGTGAGCAGGAGGAGGCAAAGGGTTGAGGCTAGGTAAATGCGCAGGCTGGATTTGGAGAAGTATTTCATCAGTCCCTCACTAGGCTAGCTCGTGGCGGGGTCGCACGGTCGAGCGGATTGGTTGAAAATCCCGGGGCCCTCTCAATCTAAACTAACGTTTCGGCAAGATATTTTCCTGTTTCACAACACGGAAAAAACGCTTTGCCCGATATCGTAGCGCGAACTTGGGGTCCGCAGCCTTGGCCGGCTACTTCTTCATCGCCTGCTCCACTTCGTCCGCGGTGCGGGGCAGGCCTTTGCTCAGCATGACCAGCTTGCCGTTCGAATCAATGTAAAACACGTCTTCAATGCGCACGCCGAGTTTCTCTTCCGGAATGTAAATCCCCGGCTCCAGGGTAAAGACCATGCCTTTGTTGAGCGGCGCGGGATCGTTGAGATCATGGACGTTGAGCCCCACATGATGGCCCAGGCCGTGGATGAAATATTTTCCCAGCGGCTCGCCGTGCAGGTCTTTGCCGTGCGTGTTGATGTAATCGTAAGCGACCTTGTAAAGCGAATCAGCGCCCGTGCCGCGTTCCAGCCGCGACGTTCCCAGCTGGAAGGCCTGCATCGCAGCTTCCTGCGCGCCCAGAACAATGTTGTATATCTCGCGCTGGCGCGCGGTGAATTTGCCGTTGACGGGCGCGGTGCGGGTAATGTCCGAGGCGTACATGGAGTACTCGCCCGCCACGTCCATGACCACCACGTCACCGTCTTTCATGACTTTGTCGTCGTCCGAGTAGTGCAGCACGGTGGAATAGAAACCTGAGCCGACGATGGGCGAGTACGCGGGACGTTCGCATCCTCGCTTGCCGAATTCATATTGCATGAGCGCGGAGATTTCGCGTTCCGAAACGCCGGGGTGGATCGCTTTGAGCGCCGCGCGGTGGGCGGCGGCGGAGGCGTCGGTGGCGTGCATGATGAGCTGGGCTTCGCCCGCGTCTTTGATCATGCGCAAGCGCCCGAATAGCTGATGAGCGTCGCGGAAAGCCACGTAGTTGGGAAACGAGTTGCCGCGCCGCAGCCATTCCATGGGGCCGGTGGACGCCGTGGTCTGCCCGTTGCTGCCCAGGTCGGCATAAACCAGAGCGCGCGGCTGCGGCAGCACCTTCAGCAGTTCGTCATGCATTTTGTCCAGGCTGGCGACTTTATCAAAGCCGGTAATCCTGGAGGCATCCGGGCTGTCCGGGCCGAGTTTGGGGCCGGTCCACTTTTCCTGACTCAAGTTGTGCTCGGGAAGAAAAAGAATTTCTGTATAGGGATTGGCGTTGATAAGAATCGCCGCGCCGGGTTCCGCCCAGCCGGTGAAATAGTAGAAGTTGTCTTCCTGGCGAAACCCGTAGAGATCGTTCTGGCCTTCCGGTTCCGTAGGAGCAAACAGGATGAGCGCGCCGTTGTCGGCGCTCATGGCCTTACCCAGCGCCACGCGGCGGGCGCGATAGTCGGCATTGCTCTGGCGTTCGCTGGCGGAAGCGGCAACGGTAAGGAGTGCAAGAAGCAGGGCGAGTATGATTCTGCGCGGCATGGGTTTCTCCCGGATTCTTCCTGAGTCGCTACTGGACAGGCGCAGCGGATTCTAACACGCGCGCGCACGCGCTGCCGGCTTTGGATTCTCCGCTTTGCATATAATGTCCGCCGATATTGAAAGCGAAACACTTTGACGGCCAATGAGAATCCGTTGCGCGGCATGAAGATCGTGAGCCTGTGCATCAACACGCCCGGGCCGGTGGCGGCGTCGCGCCTGGCGAAGATGGGCGCACAGGTCACCAAGGTCGAACCGCCGACGGGCGATCCCATCAAGACCTTCGCTTCCGGGTGGTACAAGCGGATGATCGAAGGCCAGACGGTCATCATGCTCGACCTGAAAGATCCTGCACAGCGCGCCAAGCTGGAAGAACTGCTCGCTGGCTCCGACTTGCTCATTGCGTCGTTCCGGCCGTCAGCGCTGCGTCGCCTGGAACTGGACTGGGAAAGCGTCCATGCGCGCCATCCTAAGCTGTGTTTTGTGGGAATCATCGGCTACCCGACGCCGCTGCAGGAAAAAAGCGGGCACGATCTAACGTATCTGGCGGAAGCCGGGCTGGTCAGGCCGCCGGAGCTGCCGCCGAGTCTGTTTGTGGATCTGGCAGGGGCCGAACGCTGTGTGAGCCAGGCGCTGGCGCTGCTGCTCAACTTTGCCCGCACGGGCGAAGCCGCGTGCGCGATGGTTTCCTTGTACCAGTGCGCGCAGGAGCTGGCTGCGCCGCTTGAAGCCGGATTGACCCCGCGGGGCAAGTTGCTGGGCGGCGGGCTGCCGCTCTACGGCCTCTACCAGGCCAGCGATGGGTGGATCGCGCTGGCTGCGCTGGAACCCCGCTTCGCCCAACGTCTGCTCTTGGAGTTCAAGCTCCAGCAGGCGGACCATGGCGAATTCGTCCGCATCTTTCGCGAACGGAGCGCGCATGCGTGGGAAAGCTGGGCGGCGGAGCGTGATTTGCCGATCGTCGCGGTGCGAACAGGCTGAAGCCGCAGTTGCAACGCAGGTTTAGGATTGCCTGTTGTCGTGTAAAAGACTGCAATACCCTCGACACACCGTTCCGAGGCCGAGCTATCAGGCTGCATCCGTCTTCTGCATACCAGGTGCGAGGGCGAGGAATCTGCTCCGCCCAGCGCCGAGGAATTGTATAATCTCGCGCACCCATGAAGCGTTATTGGTGTTACATCATGTCAAACAAGTCGCGGCGGCTCTACGTTGGATTTACCAACGACCTCGCTGGAAGAGTAATTGAGCACAAAGAGAAGCTCTTCCCAGGCAGTTTCGCGCTACCGATTCGACATCCTGGTTTATTACGAAGAATATTCCCGGGTGGTCAGTGCGAAGATGCGCGAGAAAGAAGTTAAGGGATGGCGTCGCGACAAAAAGCTCAAGCTTATTCTGGCTGATAACCCCGACTGGGCGGACCTGAGCCTTGATTGGCAGGACCATCCAGGGTGGAAACTCTTGCCGGATGCCCGCCCAAGAATCAAACGCAAGATTCCGCAAACCTAGCTGTAGCAGAGCCGATCCCTCACCCGTCGCCTCGCCACAGCTCGTCTCCGGGATTCGGGATGGTGTTTGGTTGGGGTTGAAAGCTTCGCGTACCCAAACCTTCTTCACTTTACGTGAGGTGCGCGTCATCCTACCCCCCTAGTCGTCATCCATGCCGGGCCGCTGTCGCCCTCCTTTCATTTACAATTTCCTCTTTCTGAGGTGACCTCACGTGTTCCAAAACAATTTGCTGGCGGGCAAGAAGATCCTGGTAACCGGGGGCGCTACCGGTCTGGGCAAGAGCATGGGCAAGCGCTTTCTGGAACTGGGCGCGCGCCTGTACATCTGCGGGCGCCGCGAAGACGTGCTGAAGGAAACCGCGAAAGAACTGGCGGCGGCTACCGGCGGCAAGGTCGAGATATTTCCCTGCGACGTCCGCGACAACGCGCGCGTGGAAGCCATGATCGAGCAGTTCTTCCAAGATGGCCCGCTGGACGTGCTGGTCAACAACGCCGCCGGCAACTTCATTTCGCGCACGGAAGATCTTTCCCTGGGAGCGTTTGAAGCGGTGATTGGGATCGTACTGATGGGGACGATCCATTGCACCATGGCTTGCGGCAAGCGCTGGCTCAAGGCCGGACACAAGGCCAGCGTGCTCAACATCACCACGACTTATGCGGAAGGCGGGTCGCCTTACGTTGTGCCTTCGGCAATCGCCAAAGCCGGCGTGCTGAACATGACCCGCAGCCTGGCCGTGGAGTGGGGCAAGCGCGGCATCCGCTTCAACGCCATTGCTCCGGGACCGGTGCCCACGGAAGGCGCGTTCTCCCGCCTGATGCCGATCAAGTCGCTCGAAGAGCTGGCCAAGAAACGCAACCCCCTGGGACGCTTTGGCACGCATGACGAACTGGCTGATCTGGCGGCGTTCATGGTGAGCGACCACTCGGGCTACATCAACGGCCACCAGGTGGTGATGGACGGCGGCGAACAACTCCAAGGCGCCGCGGAGTTCAGCCATCTCGCCGATCTCATGACGCCGGAGATGTGGGAGATGATCAAGCCGAAGAAGAAAACCAAAGATTAGTTTCACGGCGGCGGAGGGACGAAGGGCCTTAACGCCTACCAGCACACCGCTCATCGGCCGGGTAATCGTTCTGAAGGATGTTTGGGCTCATCTGGATCCACGCGGTTGAAGCATACCTGCGCGCAGCTACCGTCCACGATTCGCACGCGACGAGGAAGTTCGTAACTAAAATCGTCGGCAACGAAGCGAGCTTTCGGCTCCAATGCACGAACAGAGTAGATACCCGGCGGGACGTGAATACTGAATCTGCCTTCCTGATTTGATTTAGCGCGAAAGATTCCGGCCGCTCCCCGGGCTATAACCGTGATTCCCGGGTCGAACCAGACCACGCCTGCAATGATGCCGCCATCGCCATTCCCGGCTGCATTGATTTTGTCAATTTCCTTCAGGGCTTTTGCGGATTTGCGGAGAGGGCCGGAGTTTCCGCAACCGTCCAACTCCCAGCCTTTGTCCCGCTTGATGTAAGACAGAAACAAGAGGTACGTCTCGCCTTCTTTCCATTCGAAACCGGCGCGCCCGCTGCTGTTTTCTTCATAAATGCGAAAATTCCCATCGATTTGGCCGTGCAAGACGCGTTCGGTTTTCATGGTATAGAGGCGGTAATCGACATCGTTCTTGGGATCAACATAACGCGTACGAACCAGGCGGGCAATGACAACGGCTTGTTCCTTGAAATATTCCGCGCAAACCAGGCGGGGTTGGGGGCTCATGCAGACCGCGCCGGCTGAGGAAACGATCACGCACAGTAGAAGAGCCAGAGATAGACCTTTGGTCATCGTACACAGCTTTCTATGAAGTGAGTTCGGCGTTCGACACCGGATTCTGTTCCTCTTTCCACCCCGGCTTTCCCAGCACATAACGCACCTTCAGCCGCCACGTTGGCGCCTGGCGCGCGTCACGCCACATGTCCACCCATTCCTGGAACGCAATGCGGAAGGGATTGTAGGTGTTGATGTTCTTGGTCAGACCGTAGATTGGCTTTTCGCCTTCCGGCACAAACGTCCCGAACATGCGGTCCCAGATGATCAGGATGCCGGCGTGGTTGCGGTCAAGATACTGATCATTCGATCCATGGTGCACGCGGTGGTGCGACGGCGTGTTCATCACCGCTTCCAGCAGGCCCATGTGGCGGACCAGCTCCGTGTGGATCCAGAACTGGTAGAGCAGACTCACGGCCTGCATCGTCAAGATCATCACCGGAGGGAATCCGACCAGCGGCAGCCATAGCCAGAAAACCCAGGACATGAGAGTGCCGGTCCAAGTCTGGCGCAGGGCGGTGCCCAGGTTGTAACGTTGCGACGAATGATGCACCACGTGCGACGCCCAGAAGAAACGGCACTCATGGCTGACGCGGTGAAACCAGTAGTAGCTGAAGTCGTCGGCAAAGAAGATGAGCACCCAGGCCCACCATTGATAGCCGATTTTGAAAATCGCAAACTTGTGGACGGCGATGAAGACGGCCAGCACCATGCCCTTGGCAAACAGGCCGATGATCACGTTGCCCAGTCCCATGGTCAGGCTGGCGGTAGCGTCCTTGATCTGGTAGAGATCGCGCCGCATGCGGGCGTCCACCACTGCTTCCGCCACCAGCAGGATGATGAAGCCGGGAATGGCCCAGTGAATCAGATCAGGAATTTGGGGCATGTTGGATACAGCGTTCAACAGCAGTGTAGCCGAATTTCAACGGCGAACAAAGAACCCAAATGCCACGGCAGCCGGTTAGTCGCCCCAAGACAAAACTCCCGCCGTGCAATTAGAATTTCCTGCGCAGCACAAACCAAGCAAGGAGCACTCATGGCTGGCGTCAAGTTGATCGTGATGTATCCCCAACCCAAAGATGTTGCCGCTTTTGAAAAGCTGTATCAAACCGAGCACGTGCCCATGGCCGTGGCCAAACTGGCGGGCAAAACCAAATTTGTGGCCACCAAGGTCATCGGCTCACCCATGGGACCCGCGCCTTTCTATCGCGTGGCTGAGGTTTACTTCCCTTCCATGGAAGCCCTGCAAGCATGCGCTGCTTCGGCGGGAGGCAAAGAGACCATTGGTCACGCGATGCAGATTTCCTCCGGCGGGCCGCCGGTGGTGATGATCGCGGAAGAGGAATCGTTTACGTTCTGAACTTTTCGCCGCTGATTCATGCGGATGAACGTGGATCAGGCAAAGACTAGCCGCGAATGAACGCGAAAGGACGCGAATAGCTGAACGACGGGCGAAGCCGGCTTGCGCGCTGAGCCCGCTGCGTCAAGCGCTGACAAATCTTAGCCATGAACAGAACCCGACGGTGGGTTGGAGCGCAGCGACAGGAGAAACAAATAGGCGGGCGAAGCCGGCTTGCGCGCTGAGCCCGCTGCGTCAAGCGCTGACCAATCGTTGCGTGCGCGACAGCCCGCAAGCGGTTTGGAGCGCAGCGACAGGAGAAAAAGATGAGAGCAATTCAGGTACAGAAACCCGGTGGTCCGGAAGCGTTGACGCTGGTTGATCTGCCCATTCCCAAGCCCAAGCCGAATGAAGCCATCGTCAAGATTGCCGCCGCGGGCGTGAACTTTATTGACGTCTACTTTCGCGAAGGCCGCTACCCTTCTCCCCTGCCATTTGTTGACGGCCAGGAAGCCGCCGGCACGGTGACCGAAGTCGGCAGCGAGGTTAAGTCGCTGAAGGTGGGCGACCGCGTCGCGTACACCGGCACCATGGGCGCGTACGCCGAGTACGCCGCCGTCCCCGCGGACCGGCTGATCCGCGTGCCCAACAAAATCACCGACCAGCAAGCCGCGGCCGCGATGCTGCAAGGCATGACCGCGCAGTATCTTCTCTACAGCACGTACCCGCTGAAGAAGGGCGAGACGGCGCTGATCCACGCCGCCGCCGGAGGCCTGGGCCAACTCATGGTGCAGATGGCCAAGAACATTGGCGCGCACGTGATTGGCACCGCAGGCTCGGCGGAGAAGGTCAAGCTGGCTAAAGAAGCCGGCGCCGACGACGTCATCAACTATGTGGAACAGGACTTTGAGGCCGAGACCAAGCGGCTGACCGGCGGCAAGGGCGTCCACGTGGTGTATGACGGCGTGGGCAAGACCACGTTTGACGGGGGCTTGAACGTGTTGCGTCCGCGCGGATACATGGTGCTGTTCGGCGGGGCCAGCGGCCCGGTGCCGCCCGTTGATCCCATCCGGCTGATGCAGAGAGGGTCGCTGGTTCTGGCGCGGCCGAGCCTGGCGCATTACATCGCCACGCGCGAAGAGCTGGAGCAACGCGCGGGCGCCGTGCTGGGATGGATCGCCGACGGCAAGATCAAGCTGCGCATACAACACACCTACAAGCTGGAAGAAGCAGCGCAGGCGCATCGCGATCTGGAAGGGCGCAAGACGACGGGGAAGATTTTGCTGGTGCCGTGAGAAGAGATTGCCAGAATCGCCGGGATTGCCAAAGAATCCAAACTGCGCGAAGTATCTCAAGCAGTTTTCAATTTTGAATCTTTGGCAATTTTGGCAATCCTGGCAATTCCTCGAGCGCAATATACATTTTGGATTCTTTCCGCAACTCTGGCAGGTAAGGAGTCTTTCCAATGTCAACCTACGGTTTCATCGAATACGAAAAAGCCAGTCCGCAAGTCCGCGCCGTGTATGACGACATCATGGCCACGCGCAAGATTGATAAAGTCACCAATTTCTGGAAAGCGCTGGCGCATGATCCGGTGCGCTTGAAGCGGACCTGGGAAGACACCAAGGAGATCATGTCCGCGGGCGCGCTGGACGCGCTGGTGAAAGAGATGATCTACGTGGCCGTGAGCGTGAGCAACCAGTGCGACTACTGCATCGCCGCGCACACCGCCGCCGCGCGCAAGAAAGGCATGACGGAGGCCATGTTCAACGAGATGCTGGCCGTCGTCGGGCTGGCCAACCAGAACAACCGCCTGGTCGCCGGCCATCAAGTGGAAATTGACGAGCACCTCAAGGCGATAGGATAAGAACAAGGTGCGCATCATCTCCGCAAAACGCCTTTCGTTCTTCGTCTGCTTGTGCTGCATGTTGCTGGCGGCAGCGCCTCACGCTCACGCGCAGCAACCGCCCGCTGCGGTGATCTCTGATCCGGCGCCGGACAAAGCCAATCCGCCGACGATGGAAGCGCCGGACATCCCCAGCCACGGCGTGATGATGCACGCCGTGATGTACATCGCGTCGTGCGCCGGACCGCATCCCACAGTGGTGATGATGCACGGCTTCCCCGGCAACGAAAAGAACATGGACCTGGCTTACGCAATCCGCCGCGCTGGATGGAACGTGCTGGTGCCGCACTATCGCGGATCGTGGGGCAGCCAGGGAACATTTTCTTTCGCCAACTCCATTGAAGACGTTCAAGCGGCCATTCAGTTTCTTCGCGACCCGGCCAACGCCGCCAGGTATCGCGTGGCGCCAAATCGAATCGTGCTCATCGGACACAGCATGGGCGGCTTCATGGTGAGCCGCGCCGCCGCTCGCGATCCGCAGATCATGGGCGTGGTGATGATCGCGGCCTGGAACATTGGCGCCACCAAGCTGCCTGACCCTAAGAATCGCCCTGATGCTTTCAAGGATGACTCGCCGCGGCTGGCCGGCACCACGCCGGAAAGCCTCATCGCTGAAATCCAGCAGAACGCGGCCAAGCTGAATTATCTGGACGACGCGCGCGCACTGAAAGACCGCCCGGTGTTCATCCTTGAAGCCGACGACCGCAATATCGCGGACAATCAAGCGATGGCTGCGGCTTTGCGCAAAGCCGGCAACACGCAGGTCACCGAAGAACACATGGCCACCGACCACGTTTTCTCTGATCATCGAATCGCCCTGCAGACGGCGGTGATCACGTGGCTGCAAACGTTGACAGCGGCCAAGCCGAACTAAGGAGCCAGCAGGGGCTAAAGAGTGTGCGTGAGAACCACTAATTTCATGAGCCGTCATCCTGAGGGCCGTTTTGCGAGCAAGCGCGTTCGGGTCCCCATTCGCGCCCGCTTTTGGCGTGAATGGGCAGAGCTTGCGAGTAGGCCCGAAGGACCTTGTGTTTCACAGTTGTTGGTTCCATTTTGGTTGAGCGCAAGGTCCCTCGCTCCTATTCGGACGCTGAAGACGGCGCGTCCTCATTGACGGAGCTCGGGATGACGAATTCAAGAGAAAGAACACAGTTCTCACGCACCGCTTCACCGCGCGTAGTAACATCAAAACCATCATGCCTCGCCAAAACGAACTTCGTCAAAACGAACTTCCTAAAAACGAGCTTCCTCAAAGAACACTCGGCACACAAGGGCTTCAAGTCTCCGCCATCGGACTCGGCTGCATGGGCATGTCAGAGTTCTATGCCGGACGCGACGAGCAGGAATCCATCGCCACGCTGCATCGCGCCATCGAACTCGGCTGCACTTTTCTTGACACGGCGGACATGTACGGCTCAGGCAAGAATGAAGAGCTGATCGGACGCGCGCTCAAAGGCCGCCGCAAGGAATTTGTTCTGGCCACCAAGTTCGGCAACGTGCGCGGACCCAACGGCGAGTTCCTGGGCGTAAACGGCCGTCCGGAGTACGTAAAGGCCGCTTGCGAGGCCAGCCTCAAGCGCCTGGGCACGGACGTGATTGACCTTTACTACCAGCATCGCGTGGACTTCAAGGTGCCCATTGAAGACACCGTGGGCGCCATGGCTGACCTGGTGCGCGAAGGCAAGGTGCGTTACCTGGGGCTCTCTGAGGCGTCGCCCAAAACCATTCGCCGCGCGCACAAGGTGCATCCCATCTCCGCGCTGCAGACCGAGTACTCGCTGTGGGAGCGCCATCCTGAGGACGAACTTCTGCCCACCGTGCGCGAACTGGGCATCGGCTTTGTTCCTTACAGCCCGCTGGGGCGCGGCTTCCTCACCGGACAGTTCAAACGCGTTGACGACCTGGCCGCCGACGACTTCCGCCGCCACGCTCCGCGCTTCCAGGGAGAAAACTTCCAGAAGAACCTTGACCTGGTGGCGAAGATTGAGGAGATCGCGGGCGAGAAACTTCTCGCCGAAAATAATGACAAGAAGGCCAGCGCTGCGCAACTGGCTCTGGCCTGGGTGCTCGCCCAGGGCAGCGACGTTGTCCCCATCCCCGGAACCAAGCGCCGCAAATACCTGGAGCAGAACCTTGAAGCCATCAACATCCGTCTGACGCCCGACGACCTGGCCCGCATCAACGCCGCCGCTCCCAAAGGCGTGGCCGCGGGACAACGCTATCCGGAGATGGCCATGGCGACGCTGGATAAGTAAGGTACTGGCCGGGGCTAAAGTCCAGGGTTCTAACGATCTCTCTACGCGGCCCTGAAAGGGCCGCTCTCCCACCACTCTCCGCCCTAAGGGCGGAGTCAACAACAATCGGCGCACCCTACCAGATGCGCCGTCTGTCACAACAAATCGGAAGCTGCCGCCTGCGCTACTCTTTCTTCTTGGCGTCTTCCATCATCTTGTCGCGCAGTTTGGTGCCTGCGGCCAGCGGGAACGGGACGATGCGCGCGGGTATCGTCAGCATTTCCAGGGCGATCCCCTGCCGCTGGTCGGTGACGGTGTAAACGCCGGTCACGTCAAGCTCATGCGGTACGGTAAGCGGCGAGGGAATCACGATGAGCACCACGTATCCCTCAATGAACGCGGCCGTGCCGGCCGGGCCCAGGATGTCGCGGATGACCTTGCAGTCCACGTGTTCGGCGAAGTCCGCCACCAGGACGTCAACGCGGAACCGCGAGGGAGCAACCGGCTCTTCCCCTTCACGCGGCGCCAGCACAGCCTTCTTGAGAAATGTCACTTTGGGCAGCGGTTGCAGCGGAAGCTGCGGGTTGTGGATGTTGATGGACGTTTCGTACGTGCCCGGACGGACCGGAGCTGCGCCCGGCGCCTGCGCTTCCACCACGCCACACATGAATTTTGCCGAGTACTCGACAAACTGGATGGTGCGGGTCTGGGCAAGCGCTG
>JBGPLR010000006.1:0-20464 GCA_041486545.1 Terriglobia bacterium | reverse complement strand
TTGGGCGCGGACGCACCGCGCGTCCCCGCGCCGACGACCAGCAGCAATGCCACCACAGCGGAGAGCACGTGTCCGTTGCAGCGCTGGTCCATGACCTGCATGCGTGCGGAAAAGCCGTCAATCTTCGTTGCCAGGTTGTGCAGCCAGGGCGCGATCCCCATGTCTTGCCCGGCGCTGCGAAAAGATTCTCCCAGCATCGGCGCCACGGTAAGAGTAAGCAGCATGGCCGAGATGGGAATGTTCCGCACCGCGTACAAGCCGATCCAGGCGCTGAACGCGATCACCAGAAAATCAGTTACGCTCGCTTTTCTGGTTTGCAAGACCAACGCCAACAGGGCCAGGATCAGCAGCAGAGCGAAAGCTTTTACCTGGAACAGGTGGAAATCCGGTGACAGGAATTCCTGGATGTTGTTCATCATGAATGTGCTGCCCAGGTACTCATAGAGGTGGGCATGCAAGCGAAATCCATAAGGAGTGATGAATGTGGCCGCAAGCGTGAGAAGCAGTGTCAGTCCGAGGTGGCGCATGCGTCCCTGCGCCAGGCTGCGCGTCTCGGAGCTGGAAGTGATGATCCATGCGATCGCGTTGCCGGCCAGAAATAAGCCCGTTATTGCTATTCCCATCAGGAACCCGCCGTGCAGGTTGACCCAAAGCAGCATAAGCGCGGGCAGAAGAAACAGGCTCTTGCATTTGCCGCGTTGAAACGAGTCCAGCTGTTGAAACCAGACCAAGGTAAACAGCCATGTGACCATGTGCGGCCGCGCGAGCAAATGGATGGATGCCGCCACCGCGGCCAGAGCGGTAAGGCCGCCAGCCACCAGCAGGTTGCCGCTGGAGCGCATCGCGTTACGGAACAGCAGAGCAAAGGTCAGGGCGCCGATCAGCGCGCTGAAGAGCACCACGCCGCTGAGTCCGGCAGCCGCGTGAATGCCGGCGACGAGCACGTCATACAGCCATTCCCACGCGTACCACGGCCGTCCTTCCATGGTGTAAGAGAAGTAGTCGGTCGTAGGGACTGACCGGGTCGACAGGATGTGCTGGCCATTGCGGATGTGCCAGCCGATGTCGGCGTCGCCCAGGAGTTGCGTCCCCAGGAAGCCGAAGATTGCGCACAGCAGCGCCACAAAAACAATATCTGCGATGGACGGCATGAAGAGGCGGGCCCAGAGCGGAAGAGGACGAGACGTTGCAGAAGCCCGGCTGGCGCTGCCCGAGGTCCCTTCCGGTGCAACGGCGCTCGCGTTGGCGCTCCCAGTCATGCCGACCGCTTGGCAGCTGGAACCAGTTCAACAACCTGCGCGGTCGCTGCCTTCGGCTTGGACTTGCGTGCCCAGGTCAGCCGCGGCATGAAACGCCCGACGCGCCGCTGGTAATCTTCATACTCGGGAAAAACGGCCGAGAGCACGGACTCCTCATAGGACATGCGTACCGTCACCACTCCCAGCCATGCGACGTACACCAGCACCAGCGCCGGCGTCAGATGCGAAAGGACCACGCCGGCATACTGCAGCAGATAGCTGGCATACACCGGATGACGGGCCAGACGGTACGGTCCCGTCGTAACCAGCGTGCGCGCCTGGGGGACGATGCTGAAAGCCTGGCGCAGCCGTATCACACTCCACACGCCCAGGTAGGCGCCTACCAGCCAAAACGCAATGCCCGCCGTGAAGAGTGACGGCGATGAAGGCGCCATCCACGCCGGAAACCAGCGTCCGGCGACAAAACAGAAAACCGGCACCAGCAGCGTGGCCCCGTAGGCAGCCGCGCGGGGCGCCCATCCTTCGGCCTGTTTGCGCAGTGGTTTGCGAAACAGAAATGCCAGTGCGATGACGGCGTCATGCACGAATGTTGGCACCAGCAGGATGGCTACGGCCGGCGTGCGGCGAAACACGCCTGCGGCCAGAATGAAGTTGATTACCGTCCATCCGGCGAAAAAAGCAAATCCAGCCCAGTCGCTGCGCCGGTCACGTTGAACTACCGCAATTCCTTCAGGTTGCATAGCTATGGAGGAACTGCACTCTGATTGCCAAAGGGCCGCCGAGTTTGCAACCGGCAAGACCTGTTGTTTCTGTCCCACTTTCGCAATAACGCGCTTCTATCTGTCCGATTTGTGAGACACATCCAAAGGAGGGCTCACTCTTTGCCGTTCAATACGGTAGGTTGTTTTGGCAATTGAACTGCAAGAAGTCTGGTTGGCTTTCTCACGCCTGTGTGGGCCGCCGTGGGATTGTGCGGCCAAGCAACTTCAGCATGGGGGGGGCAACGATATGAAGACCATTAAAGCCCAAAAAGCGGAGACCAAGGCAATTGGCCAAACCACCTTTCTGACCGACCAACGTGACAAGCGTCACAAGTTCGGAGTGAGCAAGGGGCAGTCTTTGACGGAATTTGCCATGGTGCTCCCTTTACTGCTACTGCTGATCTTCGGCGTGGTTGATTTCGGGCGCTTATTTTTCGTCGAGATGACTCTGCAGAACGCCGTGCGTCAGGCGGGACGGTTTGCGGTAACCGGAAATCATCTTCCCGATCCCACCAAACCCGGCGTGAACATGTCTCGCGTGAATTCCATCAAGCAGGTGGCGCAGGATGCGGCCATCGGCCTGGACGTCACCAGCATTCAAATCTCCAGCAAGACCGGAGGCAGCGGCAACGCCGGCGGTCCGGGAGACACGGTCACCATCTCCATCACCAGCAACCTGAAGTTGATCACCCCCATCATCGGCCAGTTCTTCGGTTCAAACAGTACTTACACTTTCACGGTGAGCGTCAGCTTTCGAAACGAGCCTTTCCCGCCCGCCAACACCAACTAGAGGAGGGCGATTTCAGTGACTGCACAACGCCGAGATTATTCAGTCCAGAGAAGGACCAAGCAACGCGAATCAGGCCAGGTATTGGTGGAATTTTCCCTGGTCTGCATTGTCATGGCGATGTTCGTATGCGGGATGATTGATCTGGGCCGCGCCGTGTTCATCAAACAGGTGATTGTCAATCTGAGCCGCGAAGGATCCAGTCTGGCCTCGCGCGGGACCACCCTGGCGGCCACCACGCAGGCCGTGGTGGATTCTTCCGCTCCTCTCACGCTAAGCACCAAAGGCTGCGTGATCGTCACCACCGTGACCAACACCAGCGGGGTGCTGCGCATTGGCGCGCAACAGCCGCAGGGCGGGACTTGTGGGAGCGTCGCCAGCAAGATCGGCGCTGGAGCCGGCAAACCCGCCATCATGCCGCCCTCCGCCGTGGTCATCCCGCCGTCAGGCCAAACTGCGTATGTGACGGAGGTTTTCTATCAATACGCGCCGGTCACGCCCATCGGGTCGCTGTTCAGCACTCTGGTGCCCACGACCATGTATGACGCGGCCTACTTTTAGCAAGGAGGCAGAAGGTGAAATCCTTTCGTACAAAGAATAATAGGCATAGTGAGCGCGGCGTATCGCTCATCGTGTTTTGCATCCTGGTGACTGTTTTCCTTTTGCTGCTGGGGCTGGTGATTGATTTTGGCTATGCGTATGTGACCAAGGCCAGCCTTTCCAAGGCCGTGGATGCCGCGTGTCTCACCGGCGTGCGCAACCTTTCAGCCGGCAACGCTACTGCGGAACAACTCGCGCGCAGCACCTTCGCCTTGAACTATGGTACGTCCGGCCGCGACGTCAATTCGCCGGTGGTCAACGTGGTCTTCAGCACTGACGCCAGCGGCAACACGCTGATGAGCATTGACGCCACGGCCACGATCAAGACTTTTTTCATGCGCATCCTGCCCGCCTACAATACGTTGAGCGTAAAAGCTGCGGCCCAGGCGACCCGCGCCAAACTCATCATGACGGTTGTTCTGGACCGCTCCGGATCCATGAGCACCAACGGCGGCGGAGTGGCTTTGCCTCCAGCCGTCGGCACGTTCGTTGATTACTTTGATGACGCCCATGACAACGTAGCCATGTCCAGCTTCGCTTCCAACGCGACTCTGGATGTGAGCATGCGAACCGGCTTTAAGACTCCCATCAAGAACGCGGCCAACGGTATGGTCTTTGACGGCGGCACATTTGCTCCCGGAGGACTAGGATTTGCCCCGGTGCAGAATGACAGTATTCCGGTGGCGCCCGGCGAAAACGTGGTCAAAGTTGCAGTCTTCTTTACTGACGGCTTGGCCAACATTATCCAAGACACCTTGCCGTGCACTACCGGCGGCGCGAAACTATGGAACTTCGGCGGGTACGACCCGGTGACAAACAACGTGGGCTTCTTCACGCCGGCTACCGGAGTTCAAAATACGGCGTGCACGCTGAGTGACACCAGCGGCAGGACGGCCCCCACGGCCTGCTGTACCGGAGTCACTCGCTTTACCTCTGCGATACCTCCCAAGAGCCCCACGATCTTCATTCGAGCCAACGTCACCAACGATGCCGAATATCGCGCCGTACAGATCGCCAACGCCATGCGCGCGGAAGGCATGATCGTCTACTCGATCGGCTTGGGCAACAACATCAATCAGGATTTCCTGCAGCAAATCGCGAACGATCCGGCCAGTTCCACGTATGATCCCACCAAGCCGGTGGGGTCAGCGGTCTTTGCTCCTACTGCGGCGGAACTGCAAGGCGTGTTTCAGACCATTGCCTCTAAGATCCTCCTGCGCTTGACGCAATAAGGAAATTGCTTACCACCAAGGACGTGGAGGGCTTCCCCCTGGGAAGCTCTTCGCGTTTTCCTGCGGACTCCTGCCTACAAGTCCCTTTCGATCGGCGGATCTCCCAACCTCGCCCCCCTGAGCCAGCATGTCCGTTCTCCGCGACGGAGAACCAGGTACATGTCCTATTCGTGAGACACCGTGAGCGCCAGCGGCCGGCCAGAGCGTATCGCAGGCTTGAAATACACAGATATTGGCTGACGTTTTCGATGATAGGGCTGTGGCCCGCGAATTGCAGTTGATCAAAGCGGCGCTTCAGCGCACTGGAGAATAAAGACATGAAAATCCTTCGTAAACTGTGGCACGAAGATGACGGCCAGGATCTGGCTGAATATGGACTTCTGCTGGCTCTAATTGCGGTCATCCTGGTGACTGGCATCGGCCTTTTCAAAGATCAGATCGTGGCGGCATTCAGCAAAGCAACAAGCGCACTCGCTTCCTGAGCTTCGGCCAAAGACCCAAAGACTGGGCGCGTTTAGCTTCACGCCGAACGCGTCCAGCTCCTTTCTATCCGCTTCTTCGCGGAGATTCTTGCGTTACGCTCCACTTCCTTTCCAATCAAGCAGGCTTTGAATATTTCTGTGTACTAGACGCCAAGTGCAGCAGATGGCGATCTAGTTCGGCACGCGGATTGCAGATGTCTTTGTGTAGTGCGATGCGCATTGGCGCTTCTGCGAGGAAGTCAATGAATGAAGCGATCCGTTTGATGTGGTCGGATGAAGAAGGACAGGACCTGGCCGAGTACGCACTCCTGCTCGTTCTAGTCGCAATAACAATCGTCACCGGAATCGGGCTCTTCAGAGCACAGATTATCGCCGCGTTCAGCAGAGCAGCCAGTGTGATGGGCTCCTAGGTCTTTAGGGAAGGGCGATATGTGGCAGGCATTTGTACTGGCATTCGCGATTACGGCCGCAGTAGATGATGCGTTGTGGCGGAAGATTCCGCGCTTCCTCACGGTCTCCGGCCTGTTGGTTGGCCTCACCTACCACGGTTTCTACGGCGGGTTCTGGTCAGCTTTGGCGACGGCCGGGTTGGGCTTCGGACTGGGTCTGGGTCTCTACGAATTGGGCGCCATTGGCGGGGGCGATGTGAAGTTGGTCGCGGCGATGGGTGCGATCCTGGGCTTTCAACCCTGGGTCGTGGCCCTTGAGGTGGCCATTGGCGTGGCGGCCGTGATGGCGCTGGCCGGCATCCTCTACCGCGGCATCTTTCTGCAAACACTTCGGAACATGGGGCGATTGCTCAAGCATTTTGCTGTGAATGGTCTCCGCCCACACCCTGACATTCAGGTTAACAATGCGGGCCTGTTGCGCGTTCCTTTTGGCGTGGCTGCAGCCCTGGGAACAATCTGCACGGTGGTCATCCGTTGAAAGAAACCAAAGCACAACACGGCGCCAGGTTCACGGACTCTGCGGTCACCCGGAAAGCCGGGTTGGTTCACGCTCCGGCCCATGGCGCAATTTCTCAACTTCGATTGAACATGTGGAGGAAAGTATGAATCGCAAACGGCTTTTCCTGGTGGGCGCAGCGGCCCTGATTATCGCAGCCCTCGTGAGCCTGAAGATCCTGGACGTGGTGCGGCATTCCACGGTTTCGGCCGGCGTGGCTGAAACCAAGGTGGTGGTCGCCGCCAGAGATCTGAACGTCGGGCAGAAGATCACCGACGCTGACGTGCGTGTCGTCGCCATGCCGACCGCCCTGGTCCCGGACAAGGACAGCATCTTCAACACAACCCCAGGCGTGGTTGACCATGCGGTGATTGTGCCCATGCTTGCCAACGAGATTGTGACCAACAGCAAAGTAACCGGGACCAACAAAGGGGCGGGCCTGCAAACCGTGATCAATTCCGGCATGCGCGCCGTTTCCGTGAAAGTGAATGATGTTGTGTCCGTGGCCGGCTTTGTGGGACCGGGCACGCACGTGGATGTGATCGTCACCACCACGCCGCCCAATGGATCAGAGCCATCCACCACCACCGTTCTGCAGAACGTCAAGGTCCTGGCGGCCGGCAAGGAAGTCCGTCCGGACAAAGACGGCAAACCGCAAGACGTACCGGTCATCACCCTGGAAGTTTCGCCCGACGATGCCCAGTTGCTTACCCTGGCCGGGGCCGAGGGACGAATCCAATTGGCCCTGAGAAATCCCACTGACGTGGAGACCAAGCCGACCAAGCCCGTAGGCAAAGCGGCCCTGTATGGCGCCGTGGCGCCGGTACCGGCTCCGCGCATGGCCCGCGCCCACGCGGTGAAGGCGGTAAAACCACCCGTCGCTGAGGTCCACAGCGTCGAGATCATTCGCGGAGACAAACGCGAAGTTACGAAGTTTGAAAGATAGCGAGGCATGTCCCATGAGGTTCATTAGAGTATTCGTCGCAATCGTTTCCGCAGTTCTGATCGCTGCACCTGGCTTGCTGTTCGGCCAGAATGCGGCAGAGTATGCCCGGCAGACTCCGGCCGTTGCCGTCACGAGCCAGGCGCAACAGACGGCCCAGGAAGCCGGAGCCCCGCTGCGCGTCATGGTGGGCAAATCGATCATCATCAATACAGCCGACCGCCTGAAGCGCGTCTCCATCACCGATCCCGCGGTAGCGGATGCCGTGGTGGTCACCCCAAGCCAGCTCATGATCCACGGCCGCGCGCCGGGCGAAGTTACGCTGGTTGTCTGGGATGACCAGGAACGCTCCCGCAGCTTTGACCTTCGCGTGGACGTTGACGTGACCGCAGCCGCGGAAGAATTCAAGCGGCTGATGCCCAATGACCTGATCAACGTATCGGCGTCCCGCAACGCCCTGATCCTTTCCGGCAGCGTAGTAGACAAGGATACGGCCGATCGTGCGGGGGCCATTGCCGGCGCTTATTCGAAGGCCGTAGTCAACGTGTTGACCTTTGGTCCCGTGGGCGCACAGGAAGTTCTGCTGGAAGTCCGCTTTGCTGAGGTTGATCGCGCCGCCATCTACCAAATGGGCCTCAACATCCTGTCCACGGGCGCCAGCGGGAATATCGGCAGCGGGACGACCGGGCAGTTTGGAAACGTAGGCAGTGCCACGGACATCACGAATTGCATCGGGTGCCCGTTGTCGGGATTTTCGTCATCCATCACTGGGCTTGATCCGCTGAACTTGTTCCTATTCCGGCCCGACTTGAACCTAGGCGTAACTCTAAAGCTGCTGCAGCAAAGAAACCTGCTGCAGATCCTGGCTGAGCCTAATCTGATCGCAGTGAACGGAAAAGAAGCCAGCTTCCTGGCCGGCGGTGAGTTCCCGGTCCCGGTCCCGCAAGCCGGCACAGCCGTGGGAGCCATCACGGTGCAGTACAAGGAGTTCGGCGTGCGGCTGAACTTTACCCCGGTCATCATGCCCAACGGCAACATCCACCTGAGCGTCAAACCGGAAGTGAGTTCGCTGGATTTTGCCAATGGAATTGTGTCTGCCGGCTTCAAGATTCCCTCATTGACCACCCGGCGCGCCTCCACCGAGTTGGAGTTGCAGGATGGTCAGAGCTTTGTGATCGCCGGACTGATGGACAACCGCACCACCACAAACCTGTCGAGGATGCCGGGCATCGGGAACATTCCCATTCTCGGGTATCTGTTCCGCAGCAAAGAGGTCAACAAGAGCAAGACGGAGTTGATGGTGCTGGTGACGGCGCATCGTGTTTCGCCTTCCAGCCAGCCGCCGGCAACGCCCGCCATGCCCAAACCATTTCTTGACCAACAGAAGTTCGACCAGAAACTTGACAGCTCGAAAAGTGGAGGTACGCAGCCGTAACCGCTCGCCGCGGGCCACAGCTTTAAGTTTGAGAAGAAATCGAGGGACAGGGAGCCATGCCAGAATTATCGGTTGTTGTTCTGACGACTGACGAAGAATACAGAGCGCTGTTGCAGGTGCAGGTTGACGGCACAGCCATCGCACGGATGACCCACTCATTCGGTGGCTTCCCCCAGAGCGACGTGGATCCGATCGTTCGCCGCATCCAGGAGCTGAAGTCTGACGTCATCCTGGTGGACCTGCCAGCGAAAGAAAGCGCTGCGGCCCTGCGCAGCATCGAGATATTCCGCAATGCGTGTCCCCGGTCAGTGGTTTTTGCCCTTGGCGAAATGACCCAGCCCCAGCTCATTGTGAACGCGATGCGGGCCGGCGCCCAGGAATTTCTCCCGAAGCCCACCACCATTGACGGCCTGCTGGATGGATTCAACCGCATGGTGACATCGCGGCGGAGAGTCCAACTTACGGGAACCCGGGGCCGGGTCTTCGTGGTGCTCAATGCCAAAGGCGGAAATGGGGCAACCAGCGTTGCGGTGAATCTCGCGCTGGCTTTTGCCGCATCGCAGCCGGTGGCGTTGCTGGACATGGCGCCCTTGGGCAACGCCTCACTCCATCTCAACCTGAAGCCCGGCTTCACGATCATGGATGCATTGAACAACCTGCATCGCCTGGACGCGAGCCTGTTGAAGGGCTTCATGGCGCGCCATGACAGCGGACTGCACCTCCTCGCTGGACATCCGGGCATCAGTTCCATCCCCACCGGTCCCACGGACTTTGCCCGGCTGTTCGACGTAGTCGTCAACCAGTATCAATACGTCATCGTGGACGCATCCACGCGTCTGGACTTGACCACGCGGGCCCTGTGCGATCTTTCCGACATCGTGCTCCTGGTGGCCAATCCGGACTTGGCGTCATTGTGGAGTGCGGCCCGCGTCCGTGAATTCTTCACCGGCAGCCCGGCAGAACAAAAGCTGCGCATCGTACTGAATCGTTACAAGAAAAAAGACTTTGGCGATTCTGATATTGAAGAGGCCACGCAGGCCAAAATCATCTGGAAAATACCCAACCAGTACACCGCCATGAACACGGCCATCGAACGCGGCATACCGGTGGTGCAACAGAACAAGAGTTCAGAAATGGCTCGATGCTTTGTGGATTTCAGCAGCCTTCTGGCATCGGGAGGGCAAATGGGCCGTAAGCCAAGCGCTGTTCGCCCGGTCAGCATAATCGGCACTAGATAGGAAGGAGTTCGTCCATGGCTGAGACATATGCCTTTGAAAAAAGCGAGTTCCAGCAAGTGAAGTCAGACCTGCACAAAAGGATTCTGGACCGGCTGGACTTGGAAAAGCTGGGGAGAGGGTCGAATGACGGTGTTCGTGGCGAAGTGCTGGCCATCATTCGCAACACGATTGCGGCTGAGTCAGTTCCGCTGAGCTTCACCGAGCGCGAGCGGCTGTCGCGGGACATTCTGGACGAGATCTTCGGCTATGGCCCGCTCGAGGTGTTGCTGAAAGACCCGACGATCTCTGACATTCTGGTCAACCGGCACGACCAGGTTTACATTGAGCGCTCCGGCCGGCTGGAGAAAACTCCGCTCACGTTCAAAGACGATCAGCACCTGATGCAGATCATTGACCGCATCGTGTCGCAAGTGGGCCGCCGTGTGGACGAATCTTCGCCCATGGTGGATGCGCGCCTGCCTGACGGTTCCCGCGTCAACGCTATCATCCCGCCGCTGGCGCTGGATGGCCCCGTATTGTCCATCCGCCGGTTTGGCCGGGAACGGCTCACCGACCAGGATCTGCTCACCAACCTCTCGCTGACTCCACCCATGCTCGAACTGATGAAGAACATGGTGAAAGGACGGCTGAACATCATCATTTCCGGCGGCACGGGAACGGGAAAGACCACTCTGCTCAACATCCTTTCCACCTTCATTCCGGTGACCGAGAGGGTCATCACCATTGAAGACGCCGCCGAGTTGCAATTGAAACAGGAACATGTGGTCAGGCTGGAAACACGGCCCCCGAATATTGAAGGCCAGGGCGCAGTCCGGCAGCGCCAGTTGCTCATCAACAGCCTCCGTATGCGGCCGGACCGCATCATCATCGGCGAGGTCCGCGGCGAGGAAGCCCTGGACATGCTGCAGGCGATGAACACCGGGCACGACGGTTCGCTCACCACCGTCCACGCCAACTCGGCACGGGACGCGCTCAGCCGCGTGGAGACCATGGTTTCCATGGCCAACCTCAACATTCCCGAACACGCGGTCCGCAGCCAGATTGCTTCCGCCATTCAAGCGGTGATCCAAATGTCGCGCCTGTCTGACGGTACGCGGAAAATCACCAACATTTCCGAAATCACCGGTATGGAAGGCGACGTGGTGTGCATGCAGGACATTTTCATGTTCGAGCGGCGCGGGATATCGGAAACAGGAAAAGTCAAAGGCGTATTCAAGACCACCGGTGTTCGTCCGAAATTCACCGAACGGCTGCTGGCCGCAGGCTTACGGCTGCCGCCGATGTTGTTCGACTCTGAGGTCGAAGTTTAGGAGGCTCTATGAGCATGACGGTGCTGCTTGTGGTTGTTTTTCTGGCGATCGTGGTAGCCGTCCTGGCGCTCAGCACGGCCATAGACCGCGGCCCCAGTCAGGCCAGGATCTTGCGCGAGCGCCTGCAAGCGGTGGAAACTGTAGCTCGCCGCGGCCCCAACAATGAAATGGCAGTTTTGCGGGATGAACTGCTGAGCGGTATCCCCGCGCTCAACAAGCTGCTGGCGCGCTGGCCCCGCAGTTCGTGGTTGCAAGAGGTGCTGGAGCAAGCCGACCTGAAGTTACGCGCCGGCAAGTTTCTGCTCATTTGCGCTTGCATCGGCGGAGGGTTCTCCGTGGTGATGCAAAGCGCCACCAATTCGTTCCTGCTCGCAGTCATGGGTTTTGCCTTTGGCGCCGCGCTTCCACTCCTGTTTGTTTACTATCGCCGCCGCAGCCGCTTTAAGAAGTTCGAAGCCCAGTTGCCGCAAGCCATTGAGTTGCTGGTCCGCTCCACGCGCGCCGGACATCCTTTTACTGCGGCCCTGGAGATGATTGGCAGCGAGTTGCCGGAGCCGATCGCCGGTGAATTTCGCCGCATCCACGAGGAGCAGAAATTCGGGCTGCCGATGCGCGAGGCCCTGCTCAACCTGGTGGAGCGCATGCCCACCCTGGATGTGAAGTTCCTGGTCACCGCGCTGATGTTGCAGCGCGAAACCGGAGGCAATCTGGCGGAGATCCTGGACAAACTGGCCTATGTGATCCGCGAGCGCTTCCGCATCCTGCGCCAAGTGCGCGTCTTTACCGCCCAGGGGAGGATGACCATGCTGGTACTCATGTGCCTGCCCCCCGGTTTGGTATTACTTCTTTCCATCGTCAACCCGGGTTTCATGAAACCGCTCTTCAATGACCCGCTCGGGCACCTGCTGGTGGCCACCGGACTGCTGATGCAGGTAACTGGCTATTTTCTGATCCGCCGCATCGTGGAGATCAAGGTGTAATCATGACCACTATTCTGATTGTCGCTTTCTTTGTTTCCCTGGGCCTGGCCATCTTCGCCTTCACATCCGCGGTCATGGTTCCGGCCAACGGCATCCGGCAGCGCCTGTGGGTCATGCTGGGCCGCTCGACGGCCCGCGCGGCCAAGCCGGCTGCGCACGAGCGCGCGGAACAGGCGATGGAACCGCTGAGCAAGATGCTGCCCCACTCGCCGCAAGACACCACGCGCACGCGCGCCTGGCTCATGCAAGCAGGTCTGCGCGAGCCGCGCTACGTTACGATTTACTACGGAGTGCGGGTCCTTCTTGGGCTGGCGGCGCTGTTTGCCACTGCCGCGGCAAACGGTTTTGCCTACGACAAATGGCCTCTGCCGTTTCTGGCAGGGGCGCTCGGTTACTTTGTGCCGCGCTTCTTCCTTAAGCATCGCATCAAGAGCCGCCAGCGCGCCATCCAACTTGCCCTGCCTGACGCGCTGGACCTGGCGACCATCTGCGTGGAAGCGGGCCTCAGCCTGGACCATGCCCTGCAGCGGGTCGGCCAGGAATTGGAGCATGTGCATCCTCAACTGAGCGACGAGTTCCGGCTCATCACCCTGGAAGTCCAGGCCGGCAAGACGCGGGCTGAAGCGCTACGCAACTTCACAGCGCGGGTGAACACCGAGGACGTTCGCGCCCTGGTGGCTGTTCTGTTGCAGACGGACCGCTTCGGTACCAGCATCGCGACAGCCCTGCGCGTACACTCTGACGCGCTGCGCGTGGAGCGCCGCCAACGCGCGGAGGAAGCAGCCGCCAAGACCACCATCAAAATGGTCCCAGTGCTGGTGTTCTTCATCTTTCCGGCAATGTTGTTCGTCATTCTGGGGCCGGCTTTTATCGAACTGATTCGAACAGTGTTGACGGAAGTGAATCAATAATGCCAAGCGTGGGTGAGCTCGTGATCCTGCTGGTGATTCTCGCTATTGTTATCGCCGCGTACGGCCTGAGAGAAAGAATCTGAGAGGAGATTCCTTGGCCACTGAGAAAACATGTTACGCCTTCAATGTAACTCGCCAAGCATTCCTGGCTACTGACTTGCGCGTTGCCGACACGCACTTTCAGCGACTGCTCGGGCTCTTGGGGACCGCCGACTCGTCTTTCCACGGCGGACTCGGGCTCTGGATCAAACCATGTCACGGCGTCCATACCATGTTCATGCGCTTCCCAATTGACGTTTTATACCTGGATCGCGAGAACCGGGTGATCCGGATACAAGATAACGTTCGCCCCTGGCGGGTAGCGCCGGTCATTATAGAATCCGCAACCGTGCTTGAGCTGCCGGCACATACCGCATGGAACACGGGAACCAAAGTTGGGGACGCAATCGAGATCAGGTCCACCGCAAAGGAAGCCCATGGCGAGCCCCGCCTTCGTTCGGCCTAAACCCGCTGGACGAGCGGTGCCCCTGCCGGCAGTCAAGCTGCTCGCGTGCATGCCTTCCCGGTGGAAGGAATTCCCCGGCAATCTGCGCGCGGCCCTGCAACCGGGAGGCTATCCGCTTAGGATTGAGCGCAAAATTGGCGCAATCTCACCGCGCTGGCTCGGGACCTCCGCCTTAACTCATATCATCATTATTGTAGTGTTGGTCTGGCTCCTCCCCAGGCTCCCGCTGGATTGGCCCGCGGTGCTGGACGAACACCCCAACAACTACACGGCAATTTACTATCAGGCGCCTTCACTGCCGCAGATGGAACCTGCCAGCAGGGACGCGGGCTCGTCCGTCTCGTCGCGCGGACAAGAGGTCTTTCATCCCACGCAGACCATCCGGATTTCTCGCGGTTCCATATTCAAGACCAAGGTGGTTGACGCGCCTGATCCTGCTTTGGCCCGCGTAAGAGGAGCTACCGCCAATCTTCTGTCAATTGTCCGGGGGCCCTTGTCTGGCTTGCCCCAACTCCAGGCGCCGCCTCAGCCCGTTGAGTTGCAAAAGGTGCAGTCGAAGATCGCTCTGCCGGCAAAGACGCGGGAACCACAACCGCCGGCGGACATTTCGCGATTGAAAGGCATACCCGGTTTATTGCCACAGCTTCCCGCAGCTTCAACTCAGTCGTCTTCCCTGCCGCAATTGCAGACGCAACCCGTGGAGTTGCAAAAGGTACCTTCGAAAGTCGCGCGGCCAGCGGCAATGACTGACGCACGGCCGGCAGACGATTTATCACAGCTGAGAAACACAGCCAACTCAATGCCCCATATTGCCCCAGCTTCTCCTTCTACGGTGCGGGGTCCAACCCGGGAACCATCGCGTGCTGAAACGAACCAAGCCGGTTCCACCGAAGAGCTTCCAACCGTGGTGATCTCAACGCAGCCGGGTGACGTTGTTGCTGTGCCCGCCGACGGAACTCCGGGCTCGCTGGCCATGTCTCCCCAGGGCCTTCAACAGCCGGGACCGGGCGGAGACAGCGGCGTCACCAAGCGCAGCGCTGCTCCTGGTCATGGCGCAGCCGGCAGCAGCCAGGGCGCGGGCAATTCCCATGGGGAACCTGGACCGGACGCAACCCCAGGCGCAGGCGGCTCAGGCGGCGCCGCCACTGGCGCACCTAATCTCAGTCCTGGAGTGACCGTGCACGGCGGCGTGGTCTCGCTGGATAAGTTTGGCGGGAAGATACCTTCCACGCAGGCAGGCGTGGTTTCGCTGGACAGCTTCGGACCCAAGCTTCCGCCGCCGGCTGAACGTCGCAACCCGGCTGATCCGCCGCGAAAACCCGCGCCGATCATAGTGGTCGCTACCGGGCGTTCCGGCGGCGGGTTGAACTCCTATGGAACCTTCAAAAACCAGATGGTCTATACCATCTACTTCCAGACAGCGGCAGGCACGGCGACGTTCCAATTTGCCGAACACGATCCTTCAGCCAGGTACAAGGGCGATCTGACACCGCCTGATCCGCTAAGCACCAACGTTCCTACGGCGGCTCACGGCCCCGGCGTTGTGCTTTCTTGTCTGCTCGATGCCACCGGGCATGTTCAAAACGTGCATGTGGTGGAAGGTGTGATGCCCTACAGCCAAACTGTGCTCGACGCCGTTCGCACCTGGCGCTTCCATCCCGCGCTCAACGCCGGCCAGCCGGTGGCGATTGACGCTCTCATTGGAATCGGTATCAGCGTGCGATGATGTCCGCTCCCATTTTGCAAATCTTGGTGTAAGTGATTGAAAAGGTTGGTTGCGGGGGGTGGATTTGAACCACCGACCTTTGGGTTATGAGCCCAACGAGCTACCAGGCTGCTCCACCCCGCAAATTGATACTAACAGTGCAATTCAGCACGGTCAAATTTTGCGGAGCTTGATGAACGTTGATTCGCTGAAGAACCAAGCAAAATGTCGCGCGGATTTGGCGCGCACAAGTTAGCGCGCGCACATTGGTGCGTACGAAATTCCCGAGCGAGGGAAGGTTGCTCGGAGCTTGAGTTGCGGGCTTTACCTCGTGCGCGGCGAAACTCGGGAGAGGCCATGTGCCACTTCCGCTGGCTGCCGACCCACGCTGTAATAGGAAAGACCGGCGCTGCCCATTTGCTTCGCGGTGTAAAGGTTGCGGCCGTCCAGGACGATCGGGTAGCGCAAGAGTTTCTTCATCCGTTTCAAGTCAAGGTGCAGAAACTCTCGCCATTCGGTCAGGATCAGGAGCGCGTCAGCGCCTTCTGCGGCGGCATACGCGTCCGGCGCGTAGTGAATGGAGTCGCCCAGGATCAGCTTGGCCCGTTCTGCGGCGGCGGGATCATAAGCGGTGATGTGTGCGCCTTCTTCCAGAAGAGTTTTGATGATGTCGATCGCAGCGGAATCGCGGACGTCGTCAGTTCCGCACTTGTAGGCCAGTCCCAGCACCGCCAGGCGTTTTCCCTTCAGGGTCCAAAGCGCGCCGCGGACTTTGCGTACAAACCGCACGCGCTGCTCATCGTTGATCCGGCGGACTTCATCCAGCAATCCGAATTCAACGCCCAATTCGCGGGCGACGCAACGAAATGCGGCAACGTCCTTGGGGAAGCATGACCCGCCATAACCCAGGCCGGCGTGCAGGAAATCGCTGCCGATGCGGCGGTCGCTGCCAATTCCTTTGCGGACCTCTTCGATGTCAGCCCCGGCGGCCTCGCAGACATTGGCCACCTCATTGATGAAAGAGATCTTCATGGCCAGGAACGCGTTCGAAGCGTGTTTGATCAGTTCAGCGCTTTGCGGCGATGTTTCCAGATAGATGGGCTCAGGGCGCGCCTTCTCCGGCTTAGGCACCGCGCCCGACTGCTGCGCGTACGAGCCATCCAGGATGGGCGCGTAAACATCACGCATCACGCGGGCAGCCCGGTCGGTCTTGGCTCCCACAATGATGCGATCGGGATAGAGGAAGTCAGTGACCGCGGAGCCTTCACGCAGGAATTCAGGGTTTGACACCACGTCGAATTCGCTGCGGTCGCGGCCGTCCAGCAGCATGGCGCGCTGGATCCATTCACTGGTATAAACCGGCACAGTGCTCTTCTCAACGATTACTTTGTGTCCCTGCGCGCACTGGGCAATGGCCCGCGTGACCGACTCCACAAACGAGAGATCCGCCGCGCCGTTGACGGCCGACGGCGTGCCAACGGCGATAAAGATGACCAGCGAATCCCTGACCGCTGCTTCAATCGAAGTGGAGAATTTGAGCCGGGCTCCCCGGTGGCGCGAGAGCAGCTCTTGCAGGTAAAGCTCATGGATGAGCGTGCCGCCAGCTTCCAGAGTGGCAATTTTTTCTACGTCGTTATCAACGCAAATTACGTGATGTCCTAACTCTGCCAGGCAGGTCGCTGCAACCAGACCTACGTAACCCGAACCAACGACTGTCAGTCGCATGAATTGTCACCTAAGTAAAGCCAAGTTCTGCACAACTGGAGTTTATAGTTGCCAGTATCTACACCTCGCATAACGGCGTCAACCAATCTTTGCAAGTGAACTGCGTGGGAAACCATGTTCGACAACACCAAATCAGCCGGAGCAGAATGCGAAAGAAACGCGGACAGAAACATTTGATGCTTACGTTCGCGTGATGTGATGCCCCCGCTGTTGCGTGGAGCAAAAAGACACTCACGCGGCTTCGCGTGATGGCAGCCACGAAGCCTGCATCTCCTGTGTTTTCAATGGCAAACAAGGTCCCGGAACGCGACGCGATGCGAAATTCTAAAGCGGTCGAAGCCGCGCTCTTGGCGTCAACTTTCGTCGACAGCAATGCCAGATTTTTGCTTCCATCGCAGTAACAGGACGCATTTTCATTCGATGAAAACACCTTCATTGAACTCTTGAAGTACATGCACTCTCGAATGCACCAGGCTCGCGCTAACACCAACTGCGAACTTCCTATCTTCAAAAACTACACCGCTCCAGGACATGAACTATTGTGTATGATGCGCTGCCAGCCCAACCAGAATTTGGCCATGGCGCATTGATTCTTCGCCGGAGCCACGAACTCTGCGACTCTCACTCCTGTTTTCCGCGCCAAGTTTACAAAGCCGCTGAAGTGCAGCCACCAAAGTTCAGTAATTCTGAAAATGGATGCGTGACAATACGTCAATTCTTTCTTATGCTGCGTACAGCATCTAGAAACAACTTGCGGGCCGTGGGAAACAAGTGAACGCGGGGCCTTGACTTGCACCGAAGTTGTGCACTCAGCGTTCAGCCAGCCTAATCCAGAGCCGTTGTCCGGCTCGCACTTCCATGCTCCTAAGGCGTTTGCCTGAATGCACCGGTTTCTGGGCGATGATTTCCGTTTTCAGTACGGGTATTCCGCTGAGAATGGGAGATTAACGATATTTAGGCCGAAGAAACCTGTCTTGGTGCTGGTTACTGGGGAGGTTTATAATCGGAATGCCATGCGTTTTGCTGCGCGGCCGCGACGGAATCCCAGGTCTTAGGTTCCTGAGTTGCGGCTTCGTATGCGGCAACGATTGCCGCCGGTTTCTTAGCGGGACCCGGTTGTAACGGCAAGCAACTCTTTTCGTGCTTGCGTGTTTGGGGGAATGGGAAATTGCAATTCTCATTGAAGAGTCTTTTGATCAACCCGCCGCGGGCCAGAGCACACCGAGTTGAATCGGGCAGACATTTCGGTTGCATGAATTTTCATTACGCTATCGCGCTCCCTGCTGTTTCTAAAAGCTTCCGCGAGAAACTGCATTCATCCTCCGCCTCAGATGGCGCTGCTCAGTTCGATCGCCAGGAAGGCTTGGACGAACCGCGAACATTTACAGATAGGAGGCCTTAACGTGTCGAGTGCGACAGGCATAGCGAGAGAGCAAGAACGGCTCGCTGGACTCGCCGGCTTTGCAGAAAGCGAAACCCTCACCAGTGCTATTCCCAACACCAAGACCGGGCGGGGCGGGCTTTTTGCCGCGGCGGACGGCCTGGTGGTGATCGCGTCCGGGGTGCTCGCGTTCGGTCTTAGCCAGACCGTTGGAAGCTGGCTGGGAATCGCGCCGCTCGGCGCCGGTGACGTGCATCACGTCCGCTTGCTGGTTTTGCTGGTCATTTACGCCTGTCTCACCATTGTTTGCAATACGGCGCAAGACCTCTACTCAGAAGGTGTGATCCACTCGGCCGACGCCGCCCGCAAACTCGCCAAGGCTTTCCTGCTCTCTTCCCTGCTGGCGGTCATGGTGATGTTTGTCGCCGGAGAAAAAGCGGTCCCACGCCTGATCTTTGTCACCACCGCCGCCTTAAGCCTAGCCGGCCTGGTGGTGCTGCGTTATGGGGTGCAGATCCGCAACGTCAAGCGCATCGCGCGCGGCGAGGGGACACGCCACGTGCTCATTGTGGGCGCCGGCACTATCGGACGCGCCTTCCACCGCTACCTGCGGACCCACCGTTACCTGGGCAAGAAAGTATGCGGCTTTGTGGATGATACCCCGCGGACTTCGTCAATGTGGCTGGGCACCACCGCCGATTTGCCCCGTCTGGTCAAAGAGCACTTCATTGACGAAATCTATTTCACCCCCGGCGCCAGCCGCGATGTGGTCATCAACGTGGCCATGCAGGCCCGCGAGGAACGCATCAGCGTGAAAGTTGTCCCCGATCTCTATGGCGGACTGGCCCTGGGCGCGCGCTTGACCTGCATCGGCGATATACCCGTGCTGGAACTGAACCGTCAGCCCATCCCGGCCGGCGGGCTTTTGATCAAGCGATTTACGGACTTCATCGTCGCCAGCGTGCTGGCCCTGATCAGCGCTCCGGTGATGCTGCTGGCCGCTCTGGCCATCAAGCTGGATTCGCCCGGACTGGTTTTCTATTCCGCCTGGCGCGTAGGACGCAAAGGACGCAGGTTCCGGTGCTACAAATTCCGCACCATGATTGCCGACGCCGATGACCGCAAAGATGAACTTCGTCACCTTAACGAGCGCAACGGCGCGACCTTTAAGATCACTAACGACCCCCGTATAACCCGAGTCGGCCGGGTTCTCCGCAAGTTCAGCATTGACGAGCTGCCGCAACTGCTCAACGTGATCAAGGGCGACATGAGCATGGTGGGCCCACGCCCGCACCCGGTTGACGACTACGACCAATACCGTCTGGAAGACCTTCGCCGCCTGGACGTACTGCCTGGCGTCACCGGCTTGTGGCAAGTCAGCGCCCGCCGCGATCCCTCCTTCGAAACCAATGTGATGCTTGACCTGGAGTACATCAACAATTGGAACCTCTTCCTGGACTTGAAGATCCTTTTGAAGACCGTTCCAGAAGTATTTCGCGGGTCAGGCCACTAACCCCCAGGGCACAGATCACACAGGAATCGGGCGGACCAGCGCCCGGGTCAGCTCCTCATTAAGAGGCCGACAATTGCCGCGGACATCAAGTTGGCCATAGTTCCGGCCAGCATGGCACGGAAGCCGAGCTTTGCCAGTTGATCGCGCTTGTTAGGCGCCAGAGCTCCAATGCCGCCGATCTGAATTCCAATGGAACTGAAGTTGGCGAAGCCGCACAGGGCAAAAGTGGCGATGGTGAAAGAACGGGGATCAAGCACGCCTTGCTGCCCCCCCAGCAACGTGTACGCATAGAGTTCATTGATCACCATGCGCGTCCCCAGCAGATTGCCGATCGCGGTGCAGTCCTTCCATGGCACTCCGATGATCCACGCCACCGGCCGGAAGATGAACCCCAACACGTCACCGATGTTCGATGGGAAACGTCCCCAATAGCTGTGAACTCCGCCCATGATGCCGTTGAGCAGAGCAATCAACGCAATAAAGGAGATCAGCATGATGCCTACGTTGAATGCCAGCTTGCCCCCGTCAATGGTGCCCCGGGCAATGGCCGCCAACAGGTTGGAGTCTCTGTGCATTTCCTCGTCGGCGATTTCTACCGTGCCGGCGGTCTTGGGCTGCTCGGTCTCCGGCACCAGCATCTTTGCCATCAGGATGGTGCCGGGCGCGGTCATAATCACCGCCGCAAGCAGGTGTTCAGCTTTGATTCCATATTGGATGTAAGCCGCCATGATTCCGCCGGAAACGTGGGCCAT
>JBGPLR010000005.1:0-21292 GCA_041486545.1 Terriglobia bacterium | reverse complement strand
GCAAAGATTTTATGAAGAAAACCAACATGGATAATGGCATGCGTCGTGAGTACGATTTTGCGGCAATGAAAGGGGGAATACGCGGCAAGTATTCAAAGCGCTATTCCGAGGGGACCAACATCGTGCTGCTGGAACCAGATGTTGCCGAGGCCTTCCCCAATGACGAGGCAGTGAATCAGGCCCTGCGCGGCGTGCTGAATACTGCCCGCGCCGTTCGAGGTACGGGTGGACTCGCCGACAAAAGTTTGCAACCCGCAGTCCGCCGGCGAGCACGGCGGTCCAAGAATATTTAAGCGCGGATTCTCTAAGCCGCTCCGCTCACGGTTTCCGTCTGGGCTTCCAACGGGAGAAACACTGTAAAGACCGCGCCACCCAGATCATTGTCTTTGTCCAGGCTTATCTCAATACTGCCGCCGTGACGCCCGGCAATCTCCTTGCTTACCCACAGGCCCAGTCCGGTACCGACGTCTTGCTTTGTCGTGAAGAAGGGCTCAAAAATGCGTCCACGGTTCTCCACCGCGACGCCCGGCCCGTTGTCAGCAACTCGCACTTCCACGCCATTGCCTTGCGCGCGGAACGCAGGCGCAACGGAGATCCTGATTCTTCCGCCATTCCCAACCGCGTCCGCCGCGTTGGAAACAAGGTTCGCAACCAGCTGCTTCAACTCTCCTTGCAGGCCCTGTACCGGCGGGCAATCGGCGACTTTCAACTCCACGGCAATCTGTTTGCTCTTCATCTTGTTGTCATACAGCTTCATCACGGACTCAACCACGGCGCGCACCTGCACCGGCTCCGGCTCTGAAGAATCGCGATAGAACCCAAGCGTCTGGCGCGTAATGTGCGAGACCCGGTCCAGCTCCTGCTCCGCCATATGCAGATAACCCTGGACCTCTTCCGGCAGATCGGGAGTATGCCTGACGATGTAGATCAGGTTGCACACTGCCTCCAGCGGGTTGTTGATCTCATGCGCCACGGTCGCCGCCAGCCGGCCTGCCGCTGCCAGCTTTTCCGCTTTGCGCATCACGTCCTGTGAGTGCTTTTCCAGCGTCACGTCGCGGAACACCATCACCACGCCGCGCAGTTTTTTCTGGTCGTCAAAGATCGGCGACGCGCTGTCTTCAATCGGGACCAGCGTGCCGTCACTGCGCTGCAACACCGTATGGTTGGCCAGGCCCATGATGCGTCCCGAAGCAAGCACCCTGGCCACCGGGTTCTCCACCGGCTTGTGTGTCTGCTCGTTGAAGATGGGAAAGACCTTCTGGATCGGCTGGCCCTGGGCGTCGCGCAACTTGATTCCCGTCAGGTCTTCCGCGATCGGGTTAGAAAAGATCACGGTGCCGTGCTCATCGGTTGCGATCACCGCATCGCCAATGCTGCCCAGTGTTACGCGGAACCACTCTTCACGCTCGCGGATTTCCGCCGCGTGCTTTTCACGCTCCGCCATCTCACGCAGGATGAAAAACGCCAGCAGCACCAGCCCCAGCGCCGCCAGCAGCGTGGTGAGATAGATAGTCCCGATCAGCGACCGTGTGCTCGCCGCCACGGCTTGCAGGCGCGTGGCTTCCAGGGCACGCTCTTCGCGGCTCATCTCCTCCACCAGCGTGCGGATGTCGACCATCGTCCGCCTGCCCGAGTCTGACAGCACCAAGGCGCGCGCCTGCTCGTGCTTCCCTGCCTGGGCGAGCGCGATCGTCTGCGCCATTTCATCGAGCTTCTGCTTCTTCAGCATGCCCAATCTGGCGATTCGCTCCTGCTGCTGGGGATTATCGGCCGTTAGCTCAGTCAGCTTGGCAAGGTGCGGGTTCCCTTGCGCCACGGCATCGTTGTAAGGCCCCAGATAGCGCGCCTCGCCGGTGTAGAGGAAGCCGCGCTGGCCGGTCTCAGCCTCTTTCAGCAGCGACTCATATGCAGTCAGCTCCAGCAGCACGCGCTGCGTGTGCTCCACCCAGGCCTGATTGCTGTCCTGCACGGCAATCTGCCGGCGCGTGACGGCTGTGTTGGCCACCAGCACTGCAAGCAGCACGGCAAAGCCCGCGATGACGCTAAATCGTTTGTAAATCACTCGCATGCGAAGAGGGGCAAGAAAAACTCTGTTCCCAGTTGGGGTTATTTTAACCTAAAAGTATTCTCTTGCCTCGACACCTGCGCCGTTGCGTGCCTTGAAATTCAATAGCTTAGCTCCAAAGGATTAAGGTTCTGTGAGGTTCGGCAGACTCCGGGCCAGAGCTGAAGAAAGGGCGGGTGGCTCTCCCCTCCCGTTGTGTGGGATAGGTGGGCACCCCTTTTTAAGTAACTTCACAGTTGCGCCAACGCGTCTTGACGCAACCATCGGGATCAAGTTCCTCGCTGAATCGAAGCGTAGCCTCAAATTCTGTCTTGTAGATCATCTGGTCAAGCATGTACATCATTCGACCGTTTATAACAACATCCCAGCGCGCCTCAAGCCACTTCCTGAACTCTGGACAGCTTATTTGCTGACGGCCTCTTGCTGGCTTGCCGCCTGGTACTCCTCGTATGTGCCCTTGAAGTCCTCGATCTTATGGTCGTCGAAGTGCCAGATGCGGGTGGCGACCTCGTCGATCAGATCGTGGTCATGCGTCACCAGCAGCACGGTGCCCTGGTAGCGCTGCAGCGCGATGTTGAGCGCGTTGATGGATTCGAGATCGAGATGGTTGGTGGGCTCGTCCAGCACCAGCACGTTGGGCTTTTGCAGCATGAGTTTGCAGAAGAGGATGCGCGCGGCCTCGCCGCCGGAGAGCACATCGGTCTTCTTGTTGGCTTCGTCGCGGCCAAAGAGCATCTGGCCCAGCAGTCCGCGGATCTCTTCATTGGAAACTGAGGGGTCCCACTGGAAGATCCAATCGAGAATGGTGCTGCCTTTGTCGATCAGGCTGCGATGGTCCTGGGGAAAGTAGCCGACAGCGGCTTCATGTCCCCATACCACCTTGCCGGTGTCAATAAAAGCGCCGGCATAGCCGGAGGTCTTGCGCAGTTCGCTCTCGGGCGTGGTGGGCGAGTTGGCCAGCAGCGCGTTGAGCAGCGTGGTCTTGCCCGCGCCGTTGCGCCCCATAAGCGCGATTTTTTCTCCGCGCAGCACGCTGGCGGTGAAACTCTGGACGACATCAGTCTCGCCATACGACTTGCTGACCCCTTCCAGTTCAAGAATGTGTTTGCCCGATGGCCGCTTCATTTCGAACTTGATGAACGGGCGCGCGATGTTGGAACGGGCCAGCTCGGTCACCTGCAGCCGCTCCACTTCCTTGCGCCGCGACTGCACCTGGCTGGAGCGCGTGCCGGCGGCAAAGCGCGCGATGAACTCATTGAGCTGCGCGATTTTTTTCTCGCGCTGCGCGTTCTGTCCTTCGATCTGCGAGCGCACCTGCGTCTTGGCCATGACCATATCGTCATAGCCGCCGATATAAGTAATGATGGTTTCGTAATCGATATCGGCGATGTGGGTGCAGATGCTGTTCAGGAAATGGCGGTCATGCGAGATGGTGATCAGCACGCCGTCATAGCGGTTGAGAAAATCCTGGAGCCAGTGGATGGAGTCGAGATCGAGATGGTTCGTGGGCTCGTCCAGCAGCAGCGCCTGCGGATGTCCGAAAAGCGCCTGCGCCAGCAGCACGCGCATTTTTTGTCCGCCGGGCAGTTCGCCCATCTTGCGCTCATGCACGCTGTCAGGGATGTCAAGACCCTGCAGAAGAAGGGCGGCGTCAGTCTCCGCGGAGTAGCCGTCTTCTTCGCCCACGATACCTTCCAGTTCACCCAGACGCATGCCGTCTTCATTGCTCATCGCAGGTTTGTCGTAGATGTGATTGCGCTCTTCCAGCGCGGTCCACAGGCGCTTGTTGCCCATGATGACGGTGTCAATCACGCGATAGGCGTCAAACGCAAACTGGTCCTGGCTCAGCACGCTGAGTTTCCGCGGACGTACTACGTTGCCCTTCTGCGGCTCAAGCTCGCCGGAGAGCAGGTTCATGAAGGTGGTCTTGCCGGCGCCGTTCGGGCCGGTGAGGCCGTAGCGCTTCCCCGGCGTGAATGCCGTGGAGACCTCTTCAAACAAGACTTTGGCGCCATAGCGCATGGAAACGTTACTGACTGAAATCATGTGTTTTTTATGGAGCTGCGAAGGGATTCCGGCGTGCGAGGCGGGACCGCAGACTAACCTCTATTATGTTAGCACGGTTAGGTTGGATTACAGCTTGGTCGTGTATGACGCTTACGATAAACCGCGCCAAGCCCGGCGATTCGCCCCTCCGCCAAGCATTTGAACCCCCGATAGGATGTATCCACGCACCGTTTTCAGGTCGCGTCACCTCGAGTGGCCGGTTTGCTGCGAAGCCATTTCGCGAGCCAGAGGAAAGCGGCAGACCAGGCGAGACTGGTAGCCGCCAATACCAGGCTGGCCAATATCCCCCACCGCAGAGGGTCGGCCCGTGCGGCCCTAACGACATATATGTCCGGCCACCCTGCCATCAACAGGAAATACGCCGGAACCTGTACCCAGTCGCTACGCTGAAGCCCAGCTAGTCCTAGCCAGATGGCGGCAATGCGCAATGCGGCAATGAGACAGGCCAAGCGCCATACGACTGACCAGCTATAGAACTGGCCTGGAGTTCGGGCGGCGAGCCGCCACAGCCCATAGAGGCAGAGGACGAGTACTAACAAGAAGCCAAGAATCACCATAACAATAAAAGCCGGTGCGCCAACCTTTCAGCCCTCCGATATGCAGTGTCCAGTGGACTGAGAACCAGAAGCTTCCGGTGACGGTCACGGAATATCGCCAGCCAGCATGTCATAAACACCTTCGACCGCAAAGCATAAAGTCGCACACGGCGTCATTGGCTGGAACAAACTTCACGCATCGCAAACTAACGAGGGCGCTTGGTCGCGGCGTTTACCGAGTTTGGCGCCGAGGGAGGCCACTGTCTTGGCCGGAAATTCTCATCTACAACCAAAGATGCGGTTCCGGGTGGAAGGACCTGGAGAGACTTGAGAAACTCGATCAGTGAGTCCTGATCGTATGCGTCCAGGCGCTCGAATTGACGCCGGGACTTTAGCGCCTCGCCAGAATGGGCCAGGACCGCGCGCCTCATTGTAGTAAATAAACCATGATGGAAGAACGGGGGTTCGTTGGCAGCGCCCCACAAGCGCTTCGTCAGGAAGCGACGGTTGCCCTGACGAAACCGTTTGGTCCAGGGCGTCTGGTTCTGGTCCAGCGGTTCGCCGGCCTCACTCGGGTCGGAAATATCGTGCAGCTTGAAATCAGTGAATGCCGGGATCCATGTTACGCCGGGCCGAGCCGGGTCCGGCGCAAGACGGGGCAATGGCAGGTCATGGCTGTTCAAGTCAACTTTGATGCTTTTTATCGTTCCCAGGCGGTGGTTCGTGGGGGGATTGTAAGGATTCGGCTCAGTGAATATCCAGCCGTCATGATCGAGCGGCAATTTTGGGACGTGGCAAGAGGAGCAGCCAACTCGGTCGAAGACCTTCTCGCCATTCAGCACCGCCTGTTCAATTTCCGGATCATTGGGAATCACGCGACCGGGCACCGCCATGGCGGCCTGAAATAAGGTGACGGCGGTGATGTCCGCGCGCGTCAACTCATTTTTAAAACCATCGCCGTCGGGGTCGTTGTCTAATCCAAAGCGTTCACTCGACTGCATCCCGTGGTGCTGGTTGAATGCCGTGTTGCTGAATTCGCGCAATGACACGACGTTGCTCGCCTGGTGCCATGGCCGCAGGATCAGATTGGGACGGTCCACGGGTGTGGGAGCGACGATGCTCGCCCGCGGAAGCCCTTCTACCTTGCTCGTATCCCATGATCCATCTTTTCTCCGGGTGAGCTCTCCAAAGGACACTCCTTTGGCAATCAATGGTTTCGTTTCACCCAACTTAAGGGAATCGCGAATGGCTTGCAGTTCGGCAGTCATTTGCCGGGCGACCATTTCCAGATATCCTGCGCCGAACATGGAGGTGGTGGCGCGAAGATTGCCTATATTCTGGATCGTGACGGGCTTTCCTTCCTCGTCCACGGCCCCTTTGGCAGGAAGCGAGTCTGCGCGGTCAAGCGTAGCGAAATCAAAGCGCTGGGCCAGAACGAAGACGCCAGTGGTGAAGTCGCCGCCTCCACCCGGGATGCCGTACGGCATGTTGTGGCAGCCATAGCAGGAATTGGCGTCAGGGCCGGAGATACGGTTCCAGGCGCGTGCGCCGACCAGCGGCTGAGAGGGGTCCGCTAGTCCGGTCCCGTTTCCTTTCGTCCGTGGCCGTCCAGCCCCCTCCTGATCAGTCCAATTCGCCATGAAGAGGTTTTTGCCATAGTCAAGCAAGTCCTTGAGCGGCAGCGAAAATTCTTCATCGTCCTGCAAGTGGCGGGGAATGGCGACTTCGCGACCGATGCGTGACGGCTTCTGCGTCTGTGCAGCGGCAGAAACGCCTAACGCGACCAGGCCAATCACAACGAATGCAATGCAGGAGCCCTTGGCCGATACCATGGAAACCACACCCCATACTTCAGAATTAGCTTGCCGAATTCAGATTCTTTCCCGGCCCGGTCAAAACGCACTGCGCCGCAGTACTTACTGATACTGTGCGCTCTGGACTTGCCAGGTAACCAGGAAATTCCCCGCCGGGCCCTGCGGAGCGCATCCGAGCACTTTCTGTTCCTTGGGCAGAAGAGAAATCTCGATCGTGGTAACACTCGCGGTTTGCGAATCGCTCTGGGTAACCGTCGCGTGTATGCTGCTGTTCGCGTTGTTGTTGGCTATCACAAACGTTGTTCCACCGGCACAGGCCCCCTGGGGACTGATCGAGATGTCGGCTTTGGCATCAGCAAAGGCCGAGATTGCCCACAGCAGACAAAACAGGCCTGCCGCCACCGGGACCAACCACGATTTAGATACGTCGCTTCTGCTCATGGGTCAATTCCTCCCTTTTCCCGGGTTCCCAACCCAGCTCGATTTTCTCCCCTTCAACCATCCCATCAGGATACAGACCGGCCCGGTCACCTTGGAACCCCGATTCCGGCAGGCCCACTGCCCACCGGCACCGTACCCACAATCGTGTTGGTAGCTGTATCGATAAGGGTGATGGTGTTGGAAAAGGGATTGGAGACGTAAAGACGCGTGCCATCAGCCGAGACCGCAATGCCGGGAGTTCCGTAAAAAGTCTGCGGCGTGCCACCGGGAATGGAAATTCGAATTCCCGAGTCAGTAACGTTATCGGCAGCATCTATGTTGAGCACTGCCACGGTTGAGTTTGTCATGGACGCATAGGCCTTGCTTCCGTTGGGCGCGATCACAATGCCACTGGGGCTGCAACAGAGGGGAACCGATCCCCCTATCGTAACTCCCGTCACTGGATCGATCTTGAGGATCGTCAGCGAACCAGACAGATTCGTGTTCAGTGCGAAATGACCATCCGGAGCTACGGCAATGGTGCGCTGCCCACTGCCTTGCGTATTCGGCACGCGGACGCCGGTATCCGTCAAAATTCCCTGCGCCGAGAGCGACAGAATCGAGAACCGGTTGAAGGTGTCATCGCCGAGGATTACGGTCCGGTTGTCCGGCGTAATAGCCACGGCGGTCGCCGGTATGCTCACCGTGCTGAGGATGGCGCCACTGGCGATGTCAATGGCAGAAACATTCGTTGCGGAGCCGCTTCCATCCGCCGTGATGGCGAACCGGCTGTCGCTGGTGATGGCGCTGCTTTCCGTCAGCGTTCCAATGGAAATGGGAGTTCCCCTGACTACGGGCGGCGTTTTGGTGAGATCAATGACAGTCACAGATCCCGAGCTGAAATTCGAGACCAGCGCGGTCGTTCCATCAGGGGTTTCAGAAGCGCCGATTGGGAAACTGCCACCGGTGGATAACGTTGCCACCACGGCCGGCGGGGTTGAAGAAGGATCAATGACCGTTGCCGTATTGGAGTTGGTATTGGCAACGACGATAAAGCCTCCGCCCAGGACAATGTTGCCAACGTCAGTGGTTCCGCCCGCAACCGGCGATACGCTGGCTGAGTTGCCGCTTCTGGATGTCCCGTTCACTGTTCCAACAGCCCGGACGGAGATGCTGCCTTGCACGGTCGGAACTCCGCTAATAGAGAACCGTCCATCCACGCCGGTGGTCGATGACTTTCCACCGACCGTTGTGACCGTGGCTCCCGCGACCGGGTTTTGGTTCTTATCCAGGACACGGCCTATTACCGTGGTCCCCGGATCAGGTATCACGTTGACCGAGACATTTTGCGCCGTGCCTATGTTCCCGCCCAAATCAACCGCGGTGGCGCTAAGCGTGAGAGATGTCACATTTAGAGGCACGGTAAAGTTGAACTGGTAAGGCGATGAGGTTGCCGTGAATACCACCTGGCCGTTCACCAGGAAGTTGACGGCCGCGACTGCCACATCGTCTGTGGCGCTGACCGTAATCGGCAGCGTGGCCCCTTGAATGACCGTGCTGCCCGCAGCCGGAGAGGTGATGGCTGCCGTGGGAGCAATACCCTTGGTATCCACCAGCGCCAGATACTGTCCGATGTAGAGCCGGCTATCGCCCACCGACCCGAACTTGCCGAGATTGTTGTGCTCGGTGACCAGATACACGAAGTTGCCATCGGCGGCAATGCCCATCCCGTTGTCATCACGCTGCGGGAAATTGAGGATGGCGCGCGCAGTGAGGTTGTGCGGATCTGAAATGTCGGTAATCGGAATGCCGTTTACGAACTTCACGTCCGCTGCCAGAGCGAAGTTGCCGGAAAGGACGATGTCCTGCAGGAATCCGCCAAGGTTCGGGTCGAGAATATGCGACAGGACAATCGGCGTTCCTGGCGACGTGATATCGACCGATGTGGTGCTGTTCAGGAAGTCCGCAACAAAGGCGAAGTTGCCCTGGATAGCCACATCCCGCGCATCGCCGGTAGATGTCCTGCCGAGAAGAACGGGCGCGGCCGGGTTCGAGATATCGACGACATAGATGCCACTGCTGCCGGCGGCGACAACCGCCAGATTGCGTTGCGTGTCCACGTCCAGCCCCTGGATGGTCCCGTTCAGTGGCAGGGTGGATATGCGGGTCGGTGAGGCCGGATTGGTCACGTCGGCGATCAACAGATTTGATCCGTTGGCCACGTAAGCCTTGGTGCCACGAACCACAATATCCAGAGCGTTTGCACCGGTGCTCAGCGTTCCCAGCCTGAGGGGCGCGAGCGGATTGCTGACATCGATGATATGGACGCCCGCGCTGCCCGCGGCAACGTAGGCAAGATTGCTCAACAGCTTGACGTCATTGGCATTGCCCGCCAGCGCCAGCGACGCGGCAACCACGGGATGGCTGCGATCGCTCACATTCACCACTTGCAGGCCGGAAGCGCCGGCGGCCACAAAGGCGAAGTTACCGTTCACGTCCACACCATTGGCGAAGCCCGGAATACTGATGAATGCCAGGGCCGTGGGCGCAAAAGTCCGCACCACTGCAGTGGCCTGCGCGCTGAAGCCGTTGTTGGTGACTGTGATGACGCAGGAACCGTTAGAACCCGCGAAAACGTTGCCATCCGGCACGCCAAAGTTGCAGACCGTTAGATCACTCGAAGAGTAGTTCGTACCTTCTGCCGTGGAGGTAAGGTTGAGGGTGGTTTTTCCATCAATGAGATGGCCCAGAACGCTCAGTTGCTGGGACGCCTGACCCTGAATGGTGTTGACAGTGAGCACGAAGGTGCTGGGCTTCACTTCCAGCGTCTTCAGCGCGGCCGCCAGTTTGGCGGTGAGCGAACCTCCAAGGGTTCCTGTCTGAACCTCGATTCCATCCGGGATACCGGTACCGTCGGTCGAGAGCAGCAATGGGCTGGTGTGATAGATCAGCACTTCCTGGCCGTCGGTAAGGCCATCGCCGTCGGTATCAGGATTGTGCGGATCGGTGCCGTTCTGAAACTCCTGCAGGTTGGTCAGCCCGTCGTGGTCCGGGTCCTCAAAGGGCATCGCGGGATCATTCGGGTCGAGTCCGTGCGCAATCGCCCAGTCGTCGGGAATGCCTCCATGAGAGGCCCCGGCAACAAGAACCTGGATCGTGGTAATGCCTTGCCGTCCTTCGTTGACCGCCTGGATGACTACGGTCCCACTGCTGACCGCGGTGACCAGGCCACCGGCGCTGACGGTGGCAATGGCAGGATTGCTCACCGTATATTGCGTGCCGGCTGCGGCGGCGGTGACATCCTTTACAGTTGTATCGGCGTAGGTTGCGGTGGTGGTGAGCTGCTCCGTGGCGCCGGCCTGGCTCAGGGTGGTGGTTGGAGCCTGCACGGTAAGAGCAACCGGAATGGGAGTTGTATTTCCGAGCCTGATATTGGCGTTGAAACCGTTGATCTGATTGGCTGCGATCTGAAACAGGTCCGACTGGCCAAACTGGGTTATTCCATTCTGCACACACGTGGCTCTGGCCCGCACCAGACCAAATCCTGCGGGAATATTGCTAATGGTCCAACTGCCGTCAGCCTGCGCCTGGGCAGTACGGTTCAGAATGCTGACCGTACAGTTCTCGTTCAGTTGAGCGTTTGCGACGCCCATGGCTGCCAGCAGGAAACCCAGGACCACGACAGCGGCGTTCATCGTTTTGGACAAGATGCGTTGTGCCATAGCCACCTTCATCTACCTTTTTTCCAGATTCAGCCAACGGTCTGACGAGCATCGAACCGGGGAATTCCCTAGAACAATGCGTCAGCCCCCTTATCCCTACTGAGTTTGCGGAGTTCGTCCAGCACTTCCCGGTTTTTGATGAAAGTCTCGGCCGCGCTTTGCGCCTGGGAAGTGTTGAAGAACACCAGAGAACGCGCAATGAGCGCCGCTGCTTCCGCGGGGGCGCGCTTGCAGGCCGTAATAATCAAAGGCACGGAATCTACATCCTGGAGCTTCGCCAACCCTCTTGCGGCAATGGCCTGAACAAAGTAATTGCGAGACGCCATCGCTCTCCGCAGCAACTCCAGTCCTCTTTGGTCGCCGGTTGCAGCCAGGAAGCTGATCTGGGCGGGGACCGTCTGCATCTGGGCCGTGGCGGCTGCCTGCGGGTCAACCTGGTTGTTCTTTGCCCATTCCAGAAACTCCTGGGAGAGCTGCTTCTTTACGGTGTTTCCCTGCGTATCAAACGGAACGGGGAAGGGAGCATCGGTTTGAATCACCTCTCGGGCGTGAGTTTCCAGAAAGTCCCAGTAGGTCCGATCTTTGTCGCCAAGCCTGACCAGGGCGCTGGCTATAGCTTCTTTCAGAAATCCTTCCTCAGTACGCACGAATTGCTGATGAAGGACCGGAATGGCATCCACGGCGCCGGCCCTGGCAATACGTTGCAGGGCCACCGGATTGACCTGTCCCTGCTTGATCTCATTGATCGCATCGTCAATGCTCTTCGGGCGGGCCGGTTCAACCTGGGCCAAAAGAACCGGGGACAGTGCCCCACATAGCAGGGCACATCCTAATGACGTGCCCAGCCACTTGCCGAACGAAATACCGTTGATATGCATATGTTTCATTGGATTTGCGAGGGCAGTCTCTGATAAGTGTCCCCCAGCGGTATGAACGCTGTTGGAGCGCTTTGCGGATACGTCGCAATCAGCGATCCATCCTGGTACACGTAGAACGTCGGGAAGATCGAATGATCGGAAGTGTCGGGATTACCTGAAATGTCAAAGCGAATGACGCTCCAGATCCAAGGTGTGGTGGTGCCGTTGATGGTATGGTTCACGCGCTGACCCAGGGTGCCAAGACGGCCTTCCGCAAGCTGGTACACAGCCGTGCCGGAAGAGGTCACCCCGTTGGAGCCGCTTGAAGGATGGGTCTGACCCGAAGCATTTCCCACCAGGCCGCAGGGATCCGGCGTGGTGCCAACTTGAGTGTTGCTGTGAATGGCGGAGAAGTTAGAAATGGTGCCGCCGGATGTAGAGTACGATGCCTGTAAGCGGTTGAACAGGCGGAAATCGCCGGCCGCGAGTTGGGCGTCTGGATTGATCGACGCTGGAGGCTGCGAGTTCCCCGAATGGATGAGCAGGAACGCGTTGGCGTAGTCGACTTCAGCCTGGCCAAACAGGTCCGTCGGCAATCCAACAACCCAGTCGAGCAACAGGGCCGAACAGATCAGCGGAGTGTTTATATCGATACGCAGAAGGAAACTGGCGCCGCTGGGCAAGGTAATGGCGCTGGAATTGACCCACCCGATTACGACGATGTCGGCGGTCGTCACTTTTACGTCCACCGTGGCCGTGGCTGTGGCACCGGACTGGCAGGTGAAGGTAACCGTGATGGTTGCGGTCCCGATTCCCGTTCCTTGGATCACCGCCGTTCCATCGCTGGATGACTGGATCGTGGCAATCGTTGTGTCGCTGCTCGACCAACTGTAGGTACCGGGCAAGGGACTTCCCGAAGCGGTAATCGTCACGGTCTTTCCAACTTCAACGGTTGGCGACTGAGTTGACGTGATGGAGACCGATACGGGCGCTGCACCGCCGCTCGAATTGGGGTTACCGCCGCAGTGCCATCCCGCCTTGAGCACGCCGACTCCGGGATTGGAGACAATCGCCGATCCATCGGCACTGACAGTTCCGGTGCCAATGGCCACGAACATACTTAGATCGTGATCGTAGGAATACATTTCCGTGACGGCGTTCGGCGCCAGGCCGTCAACATTGGGAAGCGTAATCGGCGCAGGAGGATCAAATTTGGTTCCCACCGGCTGAATGGTCACAATGAATCGCGGCTGCTGGCCAAAGCCGGGCTCCATGGGAACTTTGTCGCCGTTCACCGGCGTCACGGTGACACAGCCGGTGCGCGAGCCGCCGGGGAAAGTAGCCGATCCGGGCAGAACGGTGAAAGAGAAACCCGGAACCTGCGGCAGCGTTAATGTGCCGCCGTGGGTCTCATCAATGCAAAGCTTGTTGACCGTGTCGAGGGCCGGAAGGTAGATGGGCATTCCCACGGTATTGTTGTTACCGGCCACGGTCACGATGTCGTATTCAAGCGTCGGATAACTCAGGGAGCTGGTGGCAGTTGTCCCATCCGCCATCAGCTTGAAGAAGCCCACGGGCGCGGGCTGAATCAAAAATGTTCCTTTTGCGTCCGTCGTTACCGGCGTACCGATTTGCAGGGGAAGGTTGTTATTGTTTCCTTGATTCGTCTGGAACAGCCGCATCGTGGCGCCCACGATCGGGTTGTTGCTGTTATCAAGAACAACGCCGCTGATGGCTGTGTTCGCCGGATCTGCCGGCGCTCGGGCCGAAGCAACAAACGATGCCGATATGCCCGGATTACCCGGGAAACTTGCTTCCACAACGTTATTGTCGTTGCCCGCCTCCGTACCCAGGTTCAGCACGACGATGGCGCGTCCGTTGCTGTCGGTGGTCACAGTCTGGCTTAAGTCGCCGCCAAGGTTCCCGCCGCCCCTCTTGACCGTAAAGACCACGGGAACGCCAGGGACCCGATTGTGCCCGGAATCAACCACCGCGGTCACAAACGGAAATGGCAACGGCTGACCCAGAACGCCGACCTGGGCGTTGCCGGAATCCACAACAATGGTGGCCGCATTGGCCGTAACGCCGGTCGCCGTGAAATTCACAGGACTCACAGCCAGAGGCGCGGAAGCCTGCACACTGTTGATGCCTGCACCTGAGCGTTCACCGAGCGTCCACAAAACCTGAGCCCGGCCATTCACGTCAGTGCTCACCGCCAGGGCGGGCGAGGGAGCGGTGGTAGCGTCTGGAGCGACGCCGCCATTATTCCCCGTGACCTTGAATACCACTGTTTGATTCGCCAGCGGATGGTTCGCTACGTCGGTCAAGGTGACCACCAGCGGCGCCGGCAATTTTGTTGCGATCGTGCCTGTCTGATTGTTGCCCGATACCACCGCAAGCGACTGGGTGATGACTGCCGCTCCGATCGCGGGCGCAGGCGGTTGCGAGGGCAGCACGCGCGTGACGCTAACGCTCGTGGTGGTGCCGTTGCCGGCGCGATCACGTGCGACGGCCTGAATCGTGTTGGTGCCCACCGTGAGCGGCACCGCGACGGCCGCGTAGGTACGATTGGCTACCTGGGCGGGGATCCCGTTCACAGTTACCTGAACATCCTGGGCATTCACCGTCCCCACAACAACGTCATTTGCCAGACCTGTGACAGTCACGGTTGCGTCGGTGGTAACGGACCCGTCCGCGGGAGCGTCCACGGTAATGTGCGGAGGCGTGGTATCCAGAGTGATTTGGACGGTTGCAGTGCTCGCGATTCCAGCCGCATTTTTTGCCACGGCAGTCAGAACGTTGAGTCCCTCGACCAAAGGAACAGGAATGGAAAAGCTGCCTGAACTCTGCGGAGCATTTATTCCATTGATTGTCAGGGTCGCTGCGGGATCATTGATCGTGCCGTTCACGGTGACCGGCGTCAGGTTAGTGACGCTCAGGTTAGCGGGAGTAGTGATGGCCACCAGCGGGGCCGGGGCATAAGTGAGGTTCAGCGTCGAGGAAGTGGAGTTTCCTGCTACGTCAGTAGCCTGGACAGGAATCGGATTGGCTCCCTGGACGAGCGAAAGCTTGCAGACAAAGCCCTGACCAGAAATAACAGCCGGAGTTCCGTTGCAGGTGATACCCGATAGGCCAGATAGCTGGTCGCTACCCGAACCGGTGACGCTGATGGTAGAGGTGCTCAAATTTATGGTTGAACCACTTGCGGGAGACGTGATCTTCAGGCCCGGGGGAGTTTTATCCAGGTTGACCGTAACCGAAACATTCGCCGAGTTGCCGGCAACGTCCGTGGCTGTTCCGCCCACAATCTGGTTTGCACCCTCGGTGCTTACCACTTGCGGCGGCGGACAGTTCGCAATTCCGGAAGTCGCATCACTGCATGTAAACGTGACCGTGACCGGCGAGTTGTTCCAGCCGGCGGCGTTAGGGGCCGGAGAGACTACCGCGTGAATGATCGGCGGATCGTTGTCGATCCCGACAATCTGGATCGTGAGCAGGCCGCCCGGCGCCCCCCTGACCTGGACGGAGATTGTATTGGTTGCCTGAAGCGTGACCGGCACGTCCACTTCAGTCACGTTTTGATTGAAATTACTGGGGCCAATGACTTGAACGCCATTCACCGTGATTACGCTGCTGGATACCAATTCTGTTACATCGTCGTGCAGCCCGCCGTTAAACACCTTCAGCGTGTACGGCGCGTTCAGGTTTTGCACGGAAAAGGTATTGGTTACGGTGACCGGAGCGCCTGTGCCACGCACATAGTCCTGCGGCCCAAATGCCGTAAAACTTCCGGCTCGAGCCAAAGTTGTTCCGGCCGTTAGCAATGCTACAAAGGCCAAGACCACTCGGCAGAATTGAAACGCGTTGTTTCTCGGCATCTGCTTTATCTCCGGTTAGAAGGAAGGCGTTTCCCCCTCAATTGAAGGAACTCTATAAGGAACCTTAAAGCGAGATATAGTTAGCCCACACAACTACACTGATCCCTGAGGCCTGGATCTGAAACCGCAAGTAGGATAACGGCACGCTTTGCCAACTCTGAGACTATAGGCTTCCCAGACTCAGATCAGAACCGGGAAGCGTGACGAAGTTTTGTGCGCGCAACGATCACTCTTGTACCTATCAGTTGTCAAGTGATTTCATAGCTTTAAACTATAGTTTCGCGCATAAGAATTCCCAAAATGGGAATCCGCGTCGACAGCACTTCAGTTACAAGCAGGCCATCATAGCCCCAGTCAATCGTGCAGACAGGAACAGTCTGAATGGTCTGCCAACGGCCCAGCCAGCGCGTGTTTAACGGTGAAGGAGCGATGCTTGCCGGGAAAGTTCATTGCCATTGGGCCGCTTCATTTCAGAGCGCACCAGCACTTCATTTAGAGATTGCGGGGAGCATGGATCGCGTTCCAGAATCTTAGGGCTGGTGAACAAGCAGTGGGTGAAAGCGAGGAAGGCGGCTGGGATGCCGGAGGAGTTGGTTCTCTACTCCACTCGCGACGACTTCGAAACCTACATCAGGGAACAAACCGGGAAAATGGCTGCGGTCACGTGCGTCATGGGACGCCGCGACAGCAAAACTGCGATGCGCTACCAACATCCGAGAACGCAACCCATTCTCGATGCTCGCAACGCCCGCAAGAAAACCGCTGTGATTGAATTTAAGGCACGTTGTGTGTCACAGCAATACAACGACGGACTGTATGCTATTGATTTCTTTGGCTGCCCCCCAGGGATTCGAACCCCGATATGCTGATCCAGAGTCAGCTGTCCTACCATTGAACGAGGGGGCAGCAGGCGGCAAGGCCAGCACACACGGCTGGCTCTTTTCATTTTATGATGCCCTTCCAGGCAGGTCAAATAAATCACTGCCGTACAGCAATCATTTGACGGAACGAAGGCCATGCTGCGGAGCACGAAGACGCCGGCCGGCAGGGCGAACATTGATCGGCATGGCCCCTCGAGAAATCTATGAACGGGGCCAGGGATTTCTCTTCGTATGACCAGCCGCAGCGCGGATGGGGGACGCGACGCTGAGTTTGCTTTTTCTTGTTCCCTGCTCTTAGTTACTTTCCTCCTCCGCTAGCGGCGGCGCGGGAGGGTTCGCCCGCGGCGTTGGGAGAACTGTGGCTCGGCTCCGGACCGCCATGCAGCGCAAGCTGGCCCAGGCGGCACAGGTTGATAGCGTCGCCCAGAATGCGTGTTGCCTCCTGCGGCGCATGGAAGCCCATGGAATTCTCTGACATGATGAAGTCAATCATGAAGCCGCCGCGACGCTGATAGTCGCGGGCCTTAGCCAACTGTTCGGGCGTAACTTTGTCTTTGTTGACCTTGATGTCATGGATGAGGTCCATCAGTGCGTCCAGGGCGGTGTTGCGCAAATCAAAGAAGCGGTCCTGGATTTCCTCCGCGCGGGCCTTGAGCTCTTCTTCAGGAAAATGGTGGCAGGTCTGGCAGGAACGGTTCACTTTCAGCAGCGGGCTGTTCACCTGGTGATCACTGATCTTGAGAGCGCCCATGCGGGTGTACGGCATGTGGCAGTCGGCACAGGCCACGCCGGAGCGCGCGTGCACGCCCATGCTCCACACTTCAAACTCCGGATGGCGGGCCTTGATCAGTGGCGCGCCGGTGTCCGGGTGCTCCCACTCCTTGATCTTGTTTTCATCTTCGTCGGCGACGATGTCTTCCACTCTCAGGCCCTTTGTCCAGGGGAAGGTCAGCGTCTTGTCCGGCGGCTTGAAGTAATAGGTCACATGACACTGCCCGCAAACGTAGCTGCGCATTTCCTGGCGCGTGGCCATCTTGTTGACGTCGTAGTCCTTCACGCCCTGTGCCGCCTTGAGAACTTTGATGCCTTCGACGAACGCGGGGCGGGTGACGCGCAACTGCATGGTCTGCGGATCGTGGCAATCAATGCAAGCCACAGAATGAGCGGCGAGTTTCCGCGCCTCCGCGTATTTCATGTGGTTGATGGCCTGAAATCCTTTGGTGGCGTCGCCATTGCCCGCCTGGTTGTACACGGTGACCATGGACGCATGACAGTTCAAGCACGCGCCCGGCGGACTGAACTGCTGACGCTCAGTGAACGTCTGGTCGTCAAGCATGTACGCGTGGCCGCGGCGTTCGCGATAGTCCTTGGAAAACGCGTATCCAGCCCACATGGTTTTGAGGCGCGGGTCCTGTTCCAGCTTGGAACGCGCCACGGCGGAGCGCGGGTCAGCTTCCGTGGGCGAATGGGGCAGAGCTTCACTGCCGCCGTACTTGGTGCGCTGCTGGTCCACGGTACGCATGTACAAGTCATACTGCATGGGAAAATTCTTGCCCCACATCGCCGGGTCAGACACCGTGTCATTCAGCTCAACCACTTTATAAAACGGATTGCGAGCTTCCTGCTTGCGCTCAAAGATGTTGACCAGCAGCGCGGTGAGCGTAAATACGATCACGCCTGCCAGCACAACGGTGGTCAGCAGAAACCTGCGCGGGCGCGCGGCTTTGGTCTTAACATCGGCGGGATTAGCGTCTGTCATGAATGCTCCTGATGGCTTCCGGCATGTTCAGGGAAGCGGACGACTCGGAGTGGCCCACGGAATAGTGGCATCGCGTGCAATGAACGCCTTCTGCCTGCCCGTGCGCGCGGTCGCTGTCAATGGCCTGGGTAATCGCCTGATGGCAATTGCGGCACGCCGACTCCACCACTTCGCGGTCAAACCTGGTGATCTCAATGTTGTCCGGGTAGCGGCCGGTGGTGAAATAGAAGGAATGAAAGAAACCGTTGCTGGCTTTTGCCGCATACTTGCCGAGCAGGTTATGCGGCGTGTGGCAGTCATTGCATGTGGCCGCGGAATGGTGGCTGGACTTGATCCAGCCGTCATACTGTCCGTTCATGGCGTGGCAGTTGGCGCACGCACTGGGATTGTTGGAGAGGTAAGAGTAGCCTTTGGCATAGACAAAAGCGTAACTGCCGACGCCGAGCGCAACGCCGGCCAGAGTGGCCAAAACGAGTTTGAGACTCATCGCCCGCATGGAAGCTTTCTTCACCGTGACTGCTGGCTGCGGCCCCGTTTCTCATTCTGCCACAGAAAAACCTCACGACTTCGGGCAGTGACATTATATCGCTCTTCTGAGTTGCGCCTTTTACCCCGGCGGCGCATTCACAATTTAAATCGTCGCCGTGTGCCACGCGCAAGGATGCCCAGTGAGCATGTGCAGTAAGGTCTTCAAGCGGCGATACCTGCCTGCGTTTTCATTTGCCTTTAAGTTTACCGCAGCCCCGATAAAGCGAGCCGTTCGCGATTTCCTGTAATCTAATGCCTGCAAGAGAGGACATGTGCTGAACTATTTCTCGGTGATTGCCGGCGTGGTCATGATTCTCGGGGTGCTGTGGGAGACGTTTGAGACCATCGTGCTGCCTCGGCGGGTGACCCGCCAGTTCCGCGTGACACGGTTGTTCTACCGCGTTTCCTGGGTTTGCTGGCGCGCGCTGGCCCGGCGCAAGCAGAAAAAAAAGCGCGACGCGCTGCTCAGCTATTACGGCCCGCTTTCCCTGCTGATGCTGCTGGCATTTTGGGCGGTGACCATACTCTTTGGTTTCGCGCTGATCCATTATGGTGATGGCGGAAGCTACAACGGCGCGCTTTGGCCGAATCGCTTTGGCACCGCGCTGTACCTGAGCGGGACCACGCTGTTCACGCTGGGGCTGGGTGACGTCACGCCCGCATCGCCGGTGGGCCGGTTTGTTACGGTTGTGGAGGCGGGCATTGGGTTTGGATTCCTCGCTCTGGTCATCGGCTACCTGCCGGTGCTGTACCAGGCCTTTTCGCGCCGTGAAGTCACCATCTCTTTGCTGGACGCGCGAGGCGGTTCGCCACCCACGGCTTTTGAATTACTGCGCCGCCACGCCGGGCCAGACGATCACGGCCTGGAAGCGCTGACCACGGTCCTGCAAGACTGGGAGCGATGGGCCGCCGATGTGATGGAGAGCCATCTTTCTTATCCTGTGCTGGCGTACTTCCGGTCGCAGCACGACAATCAATCCTGGATCGGGTCGCTCACCGCCATCCTGGACGTCTGTTCGCTGGCCATGGTCGGACTGGAAGGCATGTGCCAGTACCAGGCGCGAATGACGTTTGCCATCGCCCGCCACGCGCTGGTGGATTTGAGCCAGGTTTTTGGAGCGCCGCCAGACCACGATGGTTCGTCTTCCCGCCTGCAAGCGGAAGACCTGGAAGCCATTCGCCGGCAACTGCAGGGCGCCAGCATGAAGCTCACCAGCGGCGATGACGCTGACGCTGAACTGCTCCGGTTGCGCGGGCTGTATGAACCGTATGCCATGGCCCTGGCGCGCCACCTGCGTTTGGAGCTTCCGCCATGGATCAAACGCGAGGCCCTGAAAGATAACTGGCAAACCAGCGCCTGGCAACACGATCAGGTCCAGCCGCGCGTGGGGGCCATGCACGATGACCATGGCCATGGATGAAGATAAAACTTAGGGATTAAAGACTAAAGACCAGACCATTTGAAAGTGGTAAGACGCACTTAGTTCCTGGACTTTGGTAAACCCGCAGCGAGTAGATTGCAGCCAGTAAGGGTTGATACAGTGAAAGCTAATAACGTATCGCGTTGGAACGACCTAACCTGGAGGGGCGTTGATGAAGATGAAGAACAAACTTCTCGGACTTTTTCTGACATTGTTTCTGATCCCTGTCTACGTGATGGCGCAAGACCGGGATCGTGATCACGATCGCGGACGTGACCGTGATAAAGACCATCGTGAACACATTCCTTCTCATGGCCCGCGTCACGACCGGGGCGAACGCCATGAGGAGCACGGCGACCGCGGCTTTCGCGACCGCGAAGGCCATCCTGACCGGCCACACGTCGACCGCGACAACCGCCGTGAGCGTTGGGTGGGCCATGATTGGGACCGCAACGACCGGCGCTTTCACCTGTAGCATCCCTGGGAACACGGGAGGTTCCGTTACATTGGCCGCAGACACGTCTGGGTGCTGGGCGGCGGACGCCCCGACCGTTTCTGGTTCAACGGCTACTATTTCCGCGTGGCTGAACCGGATTACGCTTATTGCAATGACTGGTACTGGAACCGCGACCGCGTGGTGATTTATGACGACCCGGACCACGTTGGCTGGTATTTGGCATTCAACGCGCGCTTGGGAACGTACGTGCACGTAACTTTCCTGGGACGATAACCGGCGACACCGCTTGTGCTGAGCGATATATCGATGGCCTGGAGTTCCACAGGAGACTCCGGGCCTTTTCGGTTCTACCCGCGTTGCCGCCGAACGATAGCGCAAGTCGAGCATCCCGCGTCGACCAATACATTCCCGTCTCCCGCCGCGCTACAATTTCCTATTATGGTCAGCACACCGGTTGAAACTCTTCCCTACTCTGAAGTCGCGCGCCAGCCTCTGCGCGTGGAGGATTGCGTCCTGGCAGTCATTGATATCCAAGAGAAACTTCTGCCGCCTATCTTCGAAAAAAACCGGCTGGTACGCAACGCGCAGTTGCTGGTCCGGCTGGCCGGCATCATGTCACTGCCCGTGGTGGTTTCCACGCAGTACGCCAAGGGCCTGGGCGCGACCGTGCCGGAAATCACTTCCCTTCTCCCAGCGAACACCAAGCCGGTGGACAAGCTGGAGTTCGGTTGCTTCGGCAACGGCGATTACTGCTCCGCAGTGAGCGCGCTCTCCGGGCGCAATACGCTGCTGGTGTGCGGCATGGAAACGCACATCTGCGTGATGCAGACGGCACTGGGCGCGCTGAACCAGGGAATGAACGTCCACGTTGCCGCTGACGCGGTCAG
>JBGPLR010000004.1:0-21652 GCA_041486545.1 Terriglobia bacterium | reverse complement strand
GGTAGGGAATAAATTCCAGCCGCAGCGCTTCCGGCATGTCGGCCAGGCGATGGATGGTTTTTGCCAGCTCCACAATGGTGATCTCATGCGTGCTGCCGATGTTGATGATCTGGTTGTTGGCGGCTTCGCTCTCCAGCGCCGCCAGAATTCCGCTCACCGTGTCCGAAACGAAAGTAAAACTCCGGGTCTGCAGTCCGTCACCGTGGATGGGGATGACCTCATTGCGCAGGATGGCGTCAATGAACACGGATTGTGGTCCGCCCCACCAACTGAGATGATGGCGAGGACCATACGAGCCGAAGATCCTCAACGCGGTGACCGGGATCCCGTATTCTTCCATGAAGGCAAATGCCAGGTGCTCGTCAAAAAGTTTGGAGACAGCGTAAGCCCAGCGCGGCACGGTGGAAGCGCCGATCACGCTGGCGCTGGTCTCGCTGAAAGGCACGTCAGGGTTCTTGCCGTAAACGTCTGAAGTTGACGTGAAAACAAACTTGGCTTTCTGCTCCGCAGCCAGGCGGAGGACGTTCAAGCTGCCTTCAGAATTCACCAGCAGCGTTTGCAGCCGCCCGCCGTAGCGGGGAATCTTGAACGCGGCCAGGTGGGCGATCAAGTCAACGCCCTGGGACACGGCGCGCAACTTGGTTGCGTCGGTAATGTCCAGCAGGTGGAAGCTGAACCGGGGATTAAGCTCGGCTTCGCTAAGGTTCTCCCGTTTTCCGTGGGAAAGATCATCCACACCGATTACGCGATGCCCGCGGGAGAGCAGAGCATCGCACAAATGTGAGCCGAGAAATCCTGCGGCGCCGGTTACCAGTACAGTCTTCATATTCATGAGTTCACGCATGTTGTAATGGATTACTTCGAGTGATGCAGGTCTCCTGCAGGATTTCAATAATGCGGTCAGAAGCGGCGCCATCGCCAAAAGCCTGCAGCGCCGGCCGGGATTCGGGACTCGCGCCGTTGTTCGACCACAAGCTCTGCACCAGCGGAAGAATTTTCTCCGGCGAAGTCCCCACCACGCGGTTCCAACCGGATTGCAGCGTCTCGGTCCATTCCGTTTCGTCGCGCAGCGTCAGGCAGGGTGTGCCCAGGAAGTAGGCTTCCTTCTGCACGCCGCCGGAATCGGTCATGACCAGTTGCGCGTTGGCTTCCAGCTGCAACATATCGAGATAGGGAAGCGGAGCAAGGATGCGCAGGTGCCGGGCGGAGAACAGGCGCCTCTTTAAGTCGCGATATTCCGGCTCGCAATCCAGCTTGGCCCGCAGCCGCGGATGCATGGCGAACACGGTCGGCCGGTCCAGGCGGCAAAGCGTGTCCGCCAATTCTTCCATCCGCGGTAGAGAATCGGTGTTTTCGGCGCGATGAATGGTAACCAAAATGAACTGCCGGTGTGCCAGGCCCAAAGTATCCAGCGCCGACGATTGTTTTGCCGCCAGCGGCGCAAATTCGCGCACCGCGTCCAGCATCACGTCGCCGCAGAAATGCACGTTGTTGACGATGCCTTCGCGCGCCAGCTGTTCCACCGCCGCATACGTGGGGCACAGCAGCACGTCAGACACATGGTCGGCGACCAGCCGGTTGATTTCTTCCGGCATCTGGCGATTGAAACTGCGCAGGCCGGATTCCACGTGGGCCACCGGGATATGCAGCTTGACCGCGGCCAGCGCGCCGGCCAGCGTGGAGTTGGTGTCGCCGTACACGATCACGACGTCCGGCTTCTCCTGTACCAGAATTTCCTCAATCCCTTGCAGCATGGCAGCGGTCTGCGCGCCGTGGCTTCCCGATCCCACGCCCAGGTCAAAATCAGGGGCCGGAAGGGGAAGCTGTTGGAAGAAGACTTCCGCCATCTCAAAGTCGTAGTGCTGCCCAGTGTTCAACAACTGGTGCTGGATACGATCTTGCGGCGGAGCGGTCTGGTTGAACCGCTCCACCGCTGCGCACACCATGGCCGCTTTCACGAACTGCGGGCGCACTCCGATGATGGACAGAAACTTCTTCATCGCCGTTATTGGTTCTCCAGCAACTGGTCCAGCGGAACGTCACGCCAGATGCGCGCGGGCGATCCCAAGACAATCTTGCGCGCGGGAACGTCTTTGGTGACCACGGAACCGGCGGCCACCAGGGCGTCTTCGCCCAGCGTGAGCCCGGGAAGCACTGTCACATTGGCCCCGATGCGCGCGCCTTTCTTCATGGTGACGCCTTTGTGATATTTGAAACGGTCTTTGGTGCGGCCCAGAAAGTTGTCATTGGTGAAGGTGACTTCCGGCGCGATGAAGCACCCGTCGCCGATCTCCGAGAGCGCGGTGATGTAGGCTTCGGTTTCCAGCTTGCACCGGCTGCCGACTTTGACTTTGTTCTCAATGGTCACGCCGCGGCCAATGATGGTGAACTCGCCCACTTCAACGTTTTCGCGAATGGACGCCATATCGGCGACCATCACCTTCTTGCCGATGCGGCAGCCGCGGTAGATCACCACCATGGCCCCGATCATGCAATCGTCTTCAATCACGCACGCGTCCAGCGTCTGGTCCTGCGTGACCGCGCTGAGAGCGGCTTTCATGGGCAGCTTGCCGATTACCGTGTTGTCATCAATGCGGACGTTGTTCCCGATCACGCTTCCGGGATGAATCACCACGCCGCTGCCGATCCTGCAATTTGCTCCCAGCTTTACGTCTTCGTGAACAACCGTGTTATGCCCCAACTGCGTACCAGCGGCGATCGTTGCCGTTGGATGAATGAAGTTTGTCATCATGCCCTTTCCTTAATGAAATTGGCACGCCGTCCTGCTCCATGGAGCGCTGGGCTGCCTCTATGATTCGAATCACCCGGAGACCATCACGCGCGTCGGAAACCGGGGTCTTGCGTTCCCGTACGCAGTCCACAAAGTGCTGGACTTCCAGCCTCAGCGGTTCCGTCATGTCTACCCGGGGAATATGTATGTCGCCAAAACGCACCTGGATGGCTTCACCGTAGCTCTTGGCCGGCGGCATTTCCGCGTGGTTGTCATAGATGCGGAGCTTTTCCGTGTTCTCGGCATCATCAAACACCGCCATCTTGTTCTTGCCCACAATGGTGGTGCGCCGGACTTTGTGCGGGTCCAGCCAGCTCAAGTGGATGTGGGCCATGATCCGGTTATCAAAGAACAGGCTCAGGAACACCACGTCTTCAATGCCGTCCTGGATGTAGCTCTGGCCGCGGCAGCTCACGTTGGTGGGCTCCATGTCCAGCATGTAAAGGATTTGCGAGATGTCATGCGGAGCAAAGCTCCACAAGGCGTTTTCATCGCCACGGATGCGGCCCAGGTTCACGCGCTGCGCGTAGATGTAATAGACCGGGCCCAGTTCACCGGACGTGATCAGCGTCTTCAGCTTGTTCACCACCGGGTGGTATTCCAGGAGATGCCCCACCATCAATACGCGATTGTGCTTGTCCGCGAGTTCCAGCAATTCTTCCGCATGGCGGACGTCGAGGGTGAACGGCTTCTCCACGAACACGTCGCGTCCGGAGAGCATGGCTCTCTTGGCATAGTCGTAGTGCGTCACCGCAGGGGAGGCGATGGCCACAGCATCAATGTCCTGCTGCAGGAGTTTGTCGAATGAGTCCACAGGTTGCATGCCCGGCCATGCCCGCGCCGCGGAGTCGCGCCGTTTCTGGTCCAGGTCAAAGCTGCTGGTCAGATTGCAGTTCTTGTTTTCGGCAAAATTTCTGGTCAGGTTCCAACCCCAGGCTCCCAGTCCTACTGTCCCGATTCGCACCATATACTTCTCATCTCCCCTTTGGTATCGCCGGTCCGCATCACGCCGGCGTCGTGATTCTTGAACGTCTTTAAGCCACATTTGCCTCTTTGCGCTTGCCCATGGCTGCGACCGGCCGTTTGCTGGGCACGGGCGCTGATGACGCCGGCAGAATGAAGCCGAACAGCATCTTCAAATGCAAAAGCGTGGTGCGCGCCACCTTCATCTTGCTGCGGCCCAGGTTGCGCGCGCGCAGCACCATGGGGACTTCCGCCACGGTGTAGCCGCGCCGGCCGGCCGCCAGCAGGATCTCCGCCGCGGAGACAAATCCGTCTGACTTGAACGGCACGCGCCGCACCACTTCCTCGCGGTATGCCCGGAAAATGCTGGTGTAGGTGTACAGCTTGAGCGGCGAAAGCAAGCGGTAGAGCATGGAGCATCCCTTGCTCAATACCAGGCGCCATGCCGGTACGCCTTCCACGCCGCCTTGCGGGTGATAAGGCGAGGCCACGGCAATGTCATCACCGCTCACTTTCAGAGTGGTCAGGAGCAGCCGCAGGCCTTCCGGGGAATAGCTGCAGTCGGCGTCAATGGTGCAGACAAAGGCGCCGGTGGAATGTTGGAATCCCGTGCGAAAGGCCGCTCCCACACCGCGGTTGACCACGTGCTCCACCACGCGGAAGGCGACCGGAAGGCCGGCAAAGTGTTGGTGCAGCTTGGGCACGGTGTTATCACTGCTGCCATCGTCCACAAAAACAAATTCCACATCAAAGTCGTCTGCCAAGAGATCGCGCAGACACAACAACTTCTGCTTGAGCTGGCTGATGCCGTCTTCTTCATTGAAGATGGGGACCACCACCGAGACGAGTTCACGTTTGCTGAGCATAACTACCTGTTCCCTCTGCTTAGTCATTGTCTTTCTTGACGATGGGGGTCTGGGCTTCCATCGGCGTTTTGAGCTCCGGCCGCCGGACCGTCCTGCGGCGCTCGGAAGGCACGCCCACTTCTTTCAACTTGTAGAGCAGCGCGCGATAGCTGATGCCCAGCAGCTTGGCGGCCCGCTTGCGGTTCCACCCGTTGGCCTCCACGACCTTCAAGATCACTTTGCGCTCCACCTGCCGCACCGCCTGCTTGGTAATGTCTTTGAGGAAAACCTGCTGGCCGGGAGGGATCACGAACTTGAAGATGTCGGACTCATGTTCCACCAGGGCGGAGAGAATCGCGTCTTCCGAGCCCAGCACCACGTAGCGTTTCATCAGGTTTTCCAACTGGCGGATGTTGCCTGGCCAGTGGTACTCCTGCATGCGGCTGATGGCCGCTTCCGACAACGGCGCCGTCCGGCAGTTATGTTTCTCGTTGTACTTCTGCAGGAAGTACTGGGCCATGGCCGGCAGGTCTTCCAGGCGTTCCCGCAGCGGAGGCATCTGAATGTTCACCACGTTCATGCGATAGAACAGGTCCTCGCGAAAATTGCCGGCCGCTATTTCTGCTTCCAGATCGCGATTGGTGGCAAAAATGAACCGGACATTCACTTTTTTGTCTTCTTGCCCGCCAATGCGGCTGAACTGTCCGTCCTGCAGCAGGTGCAGCAGCTTGGCCTGAACGCCGGAATCCAATTCTCCGATTTCATCCAGAAAAAGCGTCCCCGAGTTGGCCATTTCCACGCGGCCCGGCTTGGTGCCTACAGCGCCGGTGAAGGAGCCTTTCTCATAGCCAAAAAGCTCGCTCTCGATCAAGGTCGCGGGGATGGCCGCGCAGTTCACTTGCACGAAGGGCTTGTTGGACACAGCCGAGTAATGATGAATGAGACAGGCAATGGCATCTTTACCCGTACCGCTTTCGCCGGTGATCAGAACAGGAATGTCCGTGGGAGCGACTTTGCGGATCCGTTCTCTGATCGTCGCCAAAGCCGGCGACCGCCCAAAGATAACTTCCTCGGGCGGCATCTTCGCGCCGTTGGAAGGAGCGTTGTTCAACGCTCTTGCAGTATTCCCCTGGTAGCTGGCAGACAGATACATATTTCGATCCTTCGGTCTCGCCACCCTTAAGTGCATTCAAGACGCCAACCTGCGCCGCCGCAGACCCATCGGGAGAATTGGCTGTAAGCTGTTGATTTTTTACGGCAATTCTTGAGAGCGGGATGAGTCCTCAGCTTGCTTTTGGAGTGCGGCCCCCGGTTTGACACAAAGGGTCAAAGAGAAAACATTTTCACATTGGGAACACCTTTTCCTCTAACTCGCGCTCATCGTCGCGAGCGAATCTGCGTGCCCACGGAGCGATTTCCCGACATTGTCAGATGCTTTGCAACGGATTGGCAGGAATGAGCACTACTCTTCAAGTGTGGAGGGACCAGGCAAGAGGCTAAGGTGAAATATTTTGACGTTTTCGCTGGATTTTCACTTGACCTTGAAATGGGCTGGTCCTATAGTACACAAATAAGGTTGTACTAATGTAAGACAATGCATTGGCCAAGTGGCCGATCGCTTGCTGGCCCAGGCGTAGCCCCAGAAAGAAAGCATTTGCATATAAGTGCATTTCTTGGCGTTTGGAAAACCGGCGAGCGTATCGACGGAATCGGACACCTGGAAGAGGGGTTACGAAGTCACATTCTAACTTCCGTGTGGGTGGTTCTTCAGCCCGTGGACGATGGCCTGCGGAGAGTTCTCCCGGAGCCGGCGTCAACCTGAAAACCCGCTCAGCTCCGCTCGCAGACCGCGGCGACTTCAACACCGCGCTCTCGAGTGCTTCCTCAAGCCCCATTCCAAATCGACCCTTTGCCGGCAAAAATGCGCGCGTAAAAGCGGCGCGAACTGTGTTCAATCCTTCGTGGATCGCACTTTTGTTTTGTGCGAAGCCATAGGTGGAAAGCCCAGTTTTGTACGTGACCTGAGTCACAGGCGATTGCGCAAGAAAGTTCTACTGTTCAATGTAGGGTGAATACTTTAAGGCACTGTGCAACTGTTTGCAGAAAGGCTGAGGCAGCTAGAAGTAATGGAGAACCAGGACCTACAACCCGGTAGCGTGGCTTGCCCGGTGTGTCACTTTCCTGTTGATTCCAACAGTCATGCGACCTGCCATGCAGACAGTGCGGCCGCGATCGTGGAGGTCATACCTCCCGATGTAGAACCCGTTGGACGGGAGACGGTGGACAACTGCTGTTTCCCCATGCTCTCAGCGGCGCACGAGTTCAAGACGCCCCTGGTGGTCATGCTGGGTTATACCGATCTGCTGCGCAGCGGACATCTCGGTCCGGTCAATGACCGTCAGCAGCAGGTGCTGGGGGAAATCCAGGAAGGCGCGCAACGGCTGCAAAAACTGATTCAGGACTTCCTGCTCCTTAGTGACCTGCGCGCGCCCCGGCAAAACCAGAATGACGAAGAGCGCGATCTGGAACCCGCCGACGTGAATGAACAGGTGAAAGAGCTCTTCAACTATTGGTCGTCGGTAGCCAAACAAAAGGCCATCCGCTATGAGTTCCGGCGGGCCGCGGGCAACCCGCGCGTGAAAGTGGAGCCTCTTAAGCTTCAGCACATTGTGTCCAATCTGGTGGAAAATGCGTTGAAGTTTTCGCCCCAGCACGGGCAGGTAACCGTCAGTATCACCTGCTGCTTTTGGGAAAGGCGGAAGGCGCAGAGCCATTTTTTGTTCAACATGGAACGCAAGAGGAACGTCAAGATTGAAAACGCGGTTCGCATTGATGTGCGTGATTCTGGCCCCGGGATCGCTCCCGAACATCACGCTGACATTTTTGCGGACTTCGTGCAATTGCCCGGAGCATCCTCCCGTGGCACCGGTCTAGGTCTGGCCATAGCCCGGCGCCTGGTTGAATCCCGCGGAGGGATGATTTGGGTAGAAAGCAACCCGGGAGAAGGAAGCACGTTTTCGGTTCTATTATCCCAGTCCAGGTAGGAGAGTAAGATGAGCGCGCCCAATATACTGCTCGTCGATGACGAGCCCAGTGTACTTCGTTATACCAAGACCCTGCTTGAGATCGACAATTACAACGTGGAAACCGCTGCCAGCGGAGAAGAGGCCGTGCAACGTATGAACCACGGTCCGGCTCCCAACCTGATTGTCCTGGACCTGGTTATGCCCGGTATGGACGGGCTCCAGACCCTGGAAAGCTGCAAAAAGATCCGCCCGGAACAGAAAGTGGTGATGATGTCATGCGTGAACGAGACCAACAAAGTGGTGCAAGCCATCAAGCTGGGCGCGTCTGACTACCTCACCAAGCCGTTTCAGCCGGCGCAGTTCTCAGCTTCCATCCGCCGCGCTCTGGGACAGAGCAAGCCGGATACTCCAAGCAAGTACAAACCCACCGGGGCTGAGTTTGTGGACACCCTGGATGACGATCTGTTCTTTCTGGCTGCCAGCCCGGTCATGAAGCAGATCCGTGCCCAAGTGGCGTTGATCGCGAAAGTGGACGTGCCGGTGCTGCTGCTGGGCGAAAGCGGCGTAGGAAAAGAAATCCTTGCCCGCCTCATCCACAAGATGTCCATCCGCGCGCACCGTCCCATGCTCAAGGTGAATTGCGCCGCGCTGCCGGCGGAACTGCTGGAGAGCGAGCTGTTCGGGTATGAACAGGGGGCCTTTACCGGCGCCAGCAAGTCCAAGCCGGGAAAATTTGAGCTGGCCCACAAAGGCACCATCATGCTGGACGAAATCGGCGAGATGAGCGCTGCTCTGCAAGCCAAACTGCTGCACGTTCTGCAGGACGGACAGTTCTGCCGTCTGGGCGGCCGCTCCAATATTACGGCCGACGCCAGGGTCCTGGCGGCAACCAATATTGACGTACAGCAGGCGATTGCCGACAAGACCCTGCGTGAAGATCTCTACTATCGCCTGAACGCCTTCACCATGACCGTGCCGCCGCTGCGCGAGCGTCGCGAAGAAATCCCGCTGCTGCTCACCCACTTCATGAACAAGACAGCGCAGCAGTTCGGCAAGAACCCGCTTCCCATCAGTGACAAGCTGATCCAGGAATGCCTGCGCTACCACTGGCCGGGCAATCTGCGCGAACTGGGCAACTTTGTGAAACGTTTCCTGGTGCTCGAAAACGAAAACAACCTGATCGAAGAGCTGGAACTCAAGAGCAAAGTGGTCAACATTGAAGACGGCGGCAGCCGGTCTGCTGCCCAGGGCGGGTTGAAGGCGCTGGTACGCGGCCTGAAAGATGATGCTGAAGCCAAGGAGATCCAAAGGGCGCTGGAGGGCACCAACTGGAACCGGAAACTGGCCGCAGCCCACTTGAACATCAGTTACAAGGCGCTCTTGTATAAGATCAAGCAGCACGGCGTTTCACCGCGAGCGGAGCGCAGCTTCGGGTTGGGCACAGCCGCTAATAGCGACTAAGCCAGCCGCGCCGGGGCAGCAACCGCTTTCTTGAAACTCTGGCCGGGGTCCGGGCCCCGGCCAGCGTTTAAGGCGTCGTACGAAGCAACCATACTAAGCAATCATTCGGAGTCATCATGCCAAGTTATCTAGTCACCGGAGCAGCCGGATTCATCGGGTGCAATATAGCCAGGGAACTGATCAAGCGGGGCGAAAAAGTCCGCGGGCTGGATGATTTTTCCACCGGCAAGTGGGAGAACATCGCCGACCTGAAAGATGACCTGGACTTCCGCGAAATCAGCCTGCTCGATCCCCAAGGGCTGGCAGCGGCCTGCGAAGGCATTGACTTTGTTTTCCATGAAGCCGCGCTGCCTTCGGTGCCCAAGTCGGTGGCTGATCCGCAGCTGACCAACGCCGTGAACGTGGACGGCACTCTCAACCTGCTGGTGGCCGCGCGCCAGGCCAAAGTGAAACGCGTGGTCTACGCAGCGTCCTCATCAGCCTACGGCGAAACCGAAGTCCTTCCCAAGAAAGAAGACATGCTGCCGCGGCCTATTTCTCCTTACGCCGTGCAGAAACTCACCGGCGAATACTATCTGCAGGCCTTCTGGTCCGTGTACGGCCTGGAGACGGTAAGCTTGCGTTACTTCAACATCTTTGGCCCGCGCCAGGACGCCAACTCGCTGTACTCCGCCGTGCTGGCCAAGTTCATTACCCAGATGTTTCAGGGCGAATCGCCCACCATCTTCGGAGATGGCGAACAGAGCCGCGATTTCGCGTACGTGGAGAACGCCGTCGCCGCCAACCTCCTGGCCTGTGCCGCGCCAGCCGCCGAAGTTTGCGGGAAGGTTTTCAACATCGCCACCGGAAAGCGGTATTCGCTGAACCAGACTTATCGCATGCTGCAGGACATCATCGGATTTTCCGGAGCGCCCAAGTTTGCTCCGGAACGCGTGGGCGACGTCCGCCATTCTCTGGCCGACATCAGCCTGGCGCAAAAGCACCTGAAATATTCGCCGGAGATTAGTTTTGAAGAAGGTCTGCGACGGACAGTTGAATGGTATCGCCAGACCGGCAGTCCGGCGGCCAACCTTGCGGCCGCGGCCAGCTGAGCCAGCTTAGATTACAGCAGTGGCGAATCAGGTGTCACTCTTCTAAGCTACGTCATCCCGACGGCCGTTAAACGAGCGCGCGCAGTCATCAGCGCGCGAGTAGGACGGAGGGACCTTGCGGTGGATTTATCAGGACAACCTTCCGCTTTCTGAGCTCCGCACAGAGCGTGCAACTGCTTAGGCCGAGCCACTCTGAAGGAATCGGCACGCGTCAGCCTTCCTGCAATTCAGAAAACCGAGCATACGTCCGCTCAAACTCATCTTTAAGAAGCCTGTTGGGCGAAGCCAGACCGGCGATCACGTCCCGAGCCCACTCGAAATATTCTCGCTTGCGCTGCGCGCTCCAGTCCGGCGGCGGACTCGACAGAATAGAACGCAAATTGGAAATCTTGTCCGCCAGTTTAAGGGTCTGGGCGCGTGCGGACTTCTTCGGCGCATTTTCCACCTGGAGTGCTTTGCGCATTTTCTGCGGCAGTGATTTATCGTCGGTCACTTCCATCACCAGGCCGGCCACGTCGCTGCCGAACAGTTCTTCCAGTTCGCCGCGCGTGACCCCGGTGTCTTCCACCGTGTCATGCAGAAAAGCCGCCATGAGCAGGCTGGTGTCCACCATTTCACTGCTGGCCGCAACCAACTCCGCCACTTCAATAAGATGGTTCACGTAGGGTTCGCCGGCGAGCCCTTTGCGTTTTTGTCCAGCGTGGCGCTGGGCGGCAAAATGCGCGGCAGCCAGGATCCGCTGCAGCGGACCCGAGGGTAAAGCGTGGTCATCGTGAGGGGACATTAATCGCTCCTGAGAGACAAGTTACTGTTACAGACGATTGTTACAGTTTTTGAAGGAAGGCTTCAACATCGGGGCGGATGATAACTCGCTCAACATCTCCAATAAGACTTCCACCATCGGCCGGTCACACGTCAAAAGGCTTAAGTATCGCCCAGCAACCGTGAAACGTTTTCCTGGTTTTTGTCACCAATGTCTGACTCTAGATCGCACAAACCGTACTAAGCCCGTAACTTCCCCCGGCGTGCTGTCTGGGCCGCGAAGCCCGGAATCGCGTTCCTTGACGGTTGACGCTGGTCCGCAGGGCGTATCTTTTTCGGCAGCAATCCATCGGCGAGAGAGTCGCACTGCAACTCGGAGGTCGTATGAAAGTACTAGCAGTGTTAATCCTTGCGCTCGTAACTACTCTGTTCGCGCAACAGCGGCCCGCGCCAAAAGTGAAGACCGGCCAGATCAACGAAAAGCAGCAGTATAAAAGCAGTGGCGGCAAGTTCACGATCACGGTACCTGCGGCGCGCAATCCGTTTGTGCGGACGTACAACTTGCGTGAGTCGCGACTGAAGTACGAAAACGTTGCCGAAAAAACGGCCTTGGACTACGAAGACGTGGTCTTTCAGATTGGCGACATGGGCCAGGCCTACGGCGCCGGGGTCCGCCGGATTCCTCAGCTGGCCCTGGAACAGATGGCCAAAGAAGGGCCAAAGCAGACGCTCTCCAACCTTTCCGGCAAGGCGCTTTTCCAGTGGCGAGACAATTACGCGGAAGAACCTCAGCCGGTGGATGAAGCCCAGGTCCAGACGCAATTCGGAGAGGGGCTGTTTCGCATCTACCTGGCCAAGAAGTCCTCTCTGCTGGTCAGCGGTCGAGGTTCGGGCCAGGCCGGCGTTCCCCCAAAGATGGAAAAGTCTGACGCGCACATTGCTGTGCTGGTGGTCAAGAAGGGCGATTCGTTCATCTACGCCACAGCGGAAGACGAATACATTGATGCGGGCGCCGCTCCCTTAGACTTGCGGAAACAGCTTGAGGCTTTCTTTGCCAGCATGACGGTGAAGTTCCCGGAGTAGGGAAGCAAAGAGCCGAAAAACCGGGAAACTGTTAGCGCGCGGTTCTCTGCGCCATGACAATCTTTGCCGTGATGACCGCCTGTCCCACGTGGCGCTGCGTGTGGTCGGCCACGTGGACCAGCAACCCTGCAACCGTGGTGGGAAGTTCTTTCTTGCCGACTTTGCGCTCTTCCGCAAGCTGCTGCGGCAGGAACGCGCGGATGCGCCGGGCGCTGCGGCTCAAGGCCACCACCAGTTCCGCCTGGAGTTCATTGCGGGTGGCCCCGGGATCGAGTTCTGCTTTCATCGCGGTGATCTGCTCGCCGGAGAGCTGCGCGCCTTCAGCATAGGTCAGCAAGCGGTCCGTGCTGCGGGAGATGTGCCGGATGTGAAAGGCGATGGGTGCAATGCCACCGGGGCGGGCGTTGAGTTCTTCGTCGCTCAATCCGTCCGTCCATCGCTCCACGTCTTCGCGGGCCAGCTCCAGCGCATGCAGCACCGCGCGCTGCACCGGCGGGACGTCCGCCAGCGTACCGCGAAGCCACGGCTCCGGTTGTTCGATCTTGTTCATTCCAACACCTTCCTCCATTTAAGATAAGGGACAACGTGGTTACGAACAAGCCAAGCTCGCAAGTTGCCGCCATTGTGCTGGCCGCTGGCACTTCCAGCCGCATGGGCATGCCCAAGCAACTGATGCCGCTGGGCGATAAAACGTTGCTGGAGCACGCGCTGGCCAATCTTCGCGGTTCTGAGGTCAGCGAGATTGTCCTTGTCCTGGGGGCCAACGCGGAAGAGATCGAGAAGAAGGTCCCCACCAGCGGGCTGAAGGTGGTCATCAATTCACTTTACGAACAGGGAATGGGGACTTCCATCCGCGCCGGGCTGGCCGCGCTGGAGCCTGACGCGCGCGCGGCGTTTGTTGTCCTGGCCGACCAGCCGTTTGTGCGGCCGTCCACGTTGAACCAGATGATCGCCTACCATCGCGAGCACGCGTCGCAGATCACTCTACCTTTATATAAGGGCTTCCGTGGCAATCCCGTCCTGCTTGACCGGACGGTGTTTGAAGAACTGAACTCGCTGGACGGCGACGTCGGCTGCCGCGCCATCTTTGGCAGCCACACGGCGGGGATTCACAAAGTTCCGGTGAACGATATCGGCGTCCTGCTGGACATAGATACACCGGAAGATCTGCGGCACCTGCGGCTTCTCGCGGGCGCAGATGAGAACGAAGACTCGACGGCGAAGCCGGCGGATTTGGAGACTCGGCCGCACCTGGAAGAAAATCATCCGGAACTGGTCGTCGTTGGACACGGCGACGTGGCCCTGGCTCTTGGCCACCTGGCGCGGATTCTTGGATTCTCGCCGACGTTTATTGATCCGCTCTTGCGGCTCGAAGATCTCCCGGAAGCCGACCGCGTGCTGCATGCACTGGATTTCACGCAACTGGGCGCAGGTGAACGATTTGTGGTGGTTGCCAGCCGCGGTCTGTGCGACGAAGAAGCCATTGAGCAAGCTTTGACCGCCAACGCCGCCTATATTGGGCTGCTGGCCAACCGGAATCGCGCTGCGGAAGTCATGATTGGTTTACGGCGCCGGGGAATTGCCCAGGCAAGGCTCAATCAGGTCCGCGCGCCCGCTGGACTGCCCATCAGCGCGAAAACTCCCGAGGAAATTGCGCTGAGCATCTTGGCGGAAATTGTGGCGGCCAGAAACAGCGCAACCAGCAAGTTCAGTGCGGGTTAGAACTACCACGCGGAGGCGGCATAGAACAGTGCGGCAAATCTATCCTGGTGTTTCGCTGATGTGTGCGCTCTTCATCGCCAGCTTGGCCCTCTGCCAGCCGCAGAAAACCGGCCGCTGGGATATTGACAATGCCCAGATCGGGCCGGATTCGCCCATTGAGATTCCCATCGGCGGATCTTATCAAGCTCGCGTCGCGTATCCAACACCGGATGGTCCGCTCATCCCACTGAAGGCCACGGTGGTGTGGTCCATCACGCCGGAAGTCAAAGGTATTGCCATTGACCCGGCCACGGGAAAGATCACCGTCGCGAAAGATGTTGCTGCGGGGGCCACGGCAACCGTTCATGCCAACGTCGCCAACGGAACAAAAAAGTTGGCGGCCAAAGTTGTAGTGTTTAACCCCGCCGATATTCCGCTCATGGGCGAATGGCGGGTCCAGTCCGTGGCTGCCTGCGACCAAGGACAAAAGATTGTGCTCCCACACAGCTCTGCCCACCTGGGCGACCATTGGGGCTTTCGCGTGGACAAAACCGTGTGGGTTGGTGTGCCTCTTGGAATCGCAGCAACAACCAGGTGGCGTGGGACCTATGAGCATGACGTTGCTTCCGGGCGAATCAAATTCGCCCGCAAATGGATCGGAGGCTCAGCCACGGAAGAATGGAAAGTAGAGATGTTGAGCGACGGTGAGGCACGGCTTACCATCGTGCAGCCGCCCGCTCCGGCGGACAACGTTTGTGCCTACGTGCTGACGCGGTCGGTCAAAGCCAATTAGTCCTTGGGATTGGCGAACTGGAAGCGCGCAGCGGCCTGGCGGTCAGGTTATCTGCGTGCTGAGTTTTTCCCATTCCTGGTTTTGGGATTGCTCCCCGCCCATGTTCTCGGTCAGCACTTTCTGAGTCTGCCGTATTTGCTCTCGGAATTCTGAATCGATCCATTTTCCCAAAGCCGCGCTGAACTGATGCAGAGGGTCGGAGGTGCTCTGAAACTCAAGTAATTCGTTCGCAAAATCTACTGTATGAAGTCTGAAAAGGCGCTTCTCAACCAAATGGGTATCGAAGCGTGATGGCAAGGTATTGATTACCGTTGCAGCCATGGCGTGAGTGATGTGTCTCACTGGTTTCTCCTCGGGCTCCCGGAGTATCCGGCTTCTTCTCAGTCGATACTGAAGTCACAAATCAGTCAGTCGCGCCGGCTTCGCACTGGCGAATGACTTTGTCGGTTGAACTTTCGGACAACCCTTCTGCGTGCTCAGTGTGATCTTTGTTCTGTTTCAACGGACGGGCATTGCCGCCGCGCGTCAGCGCCACGATCTGCCCTATGATGCTGAGGGCAATTTCTTCCGGGCTGGCAGCGCCAAGGTCAAGCCCGGCCGGCGCCCACACGCTTTCAACTTTTTCCGCAGAGACGCCCTCCGCCAGCAGGTAATCCAGCACCAGTCGCGAACGGTGCGCGCTGGCCACCAGGGCAACGTAGGCGGCGTCACCTTGTAACGCCCGCTGCAGCCAGAGATGGTCGTTCTTGTGCAGCGTTGCGATCACCACAAACGTCCGCGGGCCGAAGGCGACTTCTTTCACGTCAAAATCCTGGTTGATGATGCGTTGCGCGGATGGAAATTTAGCGCGCTCGGCGGCAGGATCATGCACGGTGACGGAGAAGTTCATCAAGTGGCCGAGTTCGGCCAGCGTCTCCGCGATGCGTCCGTGGCCGGCGATGACCAGTTCCCGCTGCGGCACCACCGGCTCAATGTAGACATCCATCATTCCTCCGCAGGGCATGCCCACGCCCAGCACTTCGTCCTGCATGTCCAGAGTAATCAGCGCGGGCTGTTCTGACTGAATGCACTTCACGGCTTCACTGCGGACGGCGCTTTCCGCGCAGCCACCGCCCACCCAGCCGGTGACGATGTTGCCCTTGGCGTCAATCAGCGCCTTCGCGCCGCGCTTGGCGGATGACGACCCTTCCACGCGCACCACAGTGGCCAGCGCGAAGGACTGGCGCTGTGCGGCCAATTCTCCGGCGCGACGATAGAGGTCATGAGACATAAGCAGTGCAGCAAAGTTAAACCGTATCATAGCCCGGTCTGCTTTGGGCATTCAAACCGGACTTCAAGCTTCGGCGGCAACGCAGCATCCCGTCATCGCTGAAAATGCTTAGATGTCGAACTAGTTGGATAGGAATTCCACGGATTCGCCCCGTGCTGCGCTTTCCCCGCGCGCGTTGCATGTGATATAAAACTCCCGCTCCCCCAATAGCGGCAACGACCCTGGTGTCGCTATCGGGTATATCCAGCTTGAAGAGGTGGAAGATGATTCCTGCCGCTTTCGAGTATCTCCGGCCCAAGACCATCCCTGAAGCCGTGGCCCTCCTGCAGCAGCATGGAGACGACGCCAAGATCCTTAGCGGCGGTCAAAGCCTGATCCCCATGATGAAGCTGCGCCTGGCGCGTCCGGCCGTCCTCATTGACATCAACCGCATCGCCGGCCTCTCCTATATTAAGGAAGACGGCGGGTTCCTGAAGATTGGCGGGCTCACGCGCGAAGCCGAACTCGAAGCTTCGCCGATTCTGTCCAAGTATCCGCTGCTGCTGGACACCGCCCACGTGATTGCCGACCCGCAAGTCCGCAACATGGCGACCGTCGGCGGGAACCTGGCACACGGCGATCCCGCGAACGATCATCCTGCGACCATGATGGCCCTGGGTGCGCAAGTCGTGGCCACCGGCAGCAAAGGCGAGCGCGTCATCCCCATTGATGAGTTTTTTGTCACGCTGTTCACCACGGCGCTCAAGCAGGATGAGATTCTCACCGAGATTCGCATTCCCATTCCGCCCGCCAAGAGCGGCGGCGCGTACGTGAAGCTGGAGCGCAAAGTCGGCGACTTTGCCACCGCGGCGGTGGCCGTGCAGTTGACGCTCGACGGCGGCGGTGCAATCCAGAAGATTGGCATCGCTCTGACCAACGCCGGCCCCACGCCCATCCGGGCCAAGAAGGCGGAAGATGCGCTGCGCGGCAAGAAGCCCGACGCAGCCGCCATCGCCCAGGCAGCGCAGCTTGCGTCCGACGATGCCCAGCCGGGCGCCGATTTGCGCGGGCCCGTTGCCTATAAGAAAGGTCTGGCCAAGGAGTTAACCAAACGCGCGCTGGCGATCGCTTTAGAGCGCGCAGGCAAATAATTTAGCCGAGAAAACCCAAGTCGCAGAAACAGATCGCGGAAATTGCCGGAGGAATGCAAGCGATGGCGAAACAGATGATCAAAATCAAAATCAACGGGCGGGAGCGTGAAGCCGCCGCTGAGCCCAGGCTGTTGCTGGTGCATTTTATCCGCGAGGCCCTGGGCCAGACCGGCACGCACATTGGCTGTGACACCAGCAACTGTGGCGCGTGCACCGTCATCCTGAACGGCAAGACGGTGAAGTCGTGCACCATGTTCGCCGTGCAGGCCGACGGCGGAGAGTTGATGACCGTGGAAGGCCTCATCCAGGGCGGCAAGTGGCATCCGCTGCAGGAAGGCTTCAAGGAAGAGCATGGCCTGCAATGCGGATTCTGCACGCCCGGCATGCTCATGTCGTCCTACGCGCTGCTGCAGAAAAATCCCAATCCCAGCGAGGCTGACATTCGCTGGGGCATCTCCGGCAACCTCTGCCGCTGCACCGGATACCAGAACATTGTGAAGGCCGTTCAATTCGCCGCGAAGAAGATGGCGCAAGGAGGGACAAAGTAATGTTTAAGACGACTCCTGAAGTGGGTGGCATGGGCCATTCCATCAAGCGCAAAGAAGATTCCCGGTTCATCCAGGGCCGCGGCAATTACGTTGACGACGTGAACCTGCCGGGCATGGTGTTCGGCCACATGGTGCGCAGCCCGTACGCGCATGCGCGCCTCAAGAAAGTGGACATCAGCAAAGCCATGAAGCTCCCCGGCGTGCTGGCGGTGATCACCGGTGAAGACCTGGCCAAAGCCGGTCTGGCATGGATGCCCACGCTCTCCGGCGACAAGCAGATGGTCCTGGCCACGGGCAAAGTATTGTTTCAGGCGCAGGAAGTGGCGTTCGTCGTCGCCGAAGACCGCTACATCGCTGCCGACGCGGCCGACTTGGTGGAAGTGGAGTACGAAGAGCTGCCTGTCCTGGTGGATCCCAAAAAGGCCATGGACAAAGGCGCGCCGTTGCTGCGCGAAGATCGCGAGCAGAAAGACAACCACATCTTCCACTGGGAAGTGGGCGACAAACAAGCGACCAATAAAGCTTTCGACGCCGCGCCGGTCAAAGCCAAAGTGGACGCGTTCTTCCAGCGCTGCCATCCCGCGCCGCTGGAGACCTGCGGCTGCGTGGCCGACTACAACACCGCCACCAGCAAGCTTACGGTGTATCTCACCTCGCAGGCGCCGCACGCGCACCGCACGTTGTTCTCACTGGTCGGCAACATTCCGGAGCAGAACATCCGCATTGTCTCGCCGGACATCGGGGGAGGATTCGGCAACAAAGTTCCCATCTATCCCGGCTACGTGTGCGCGGTTGTCGCTTCGCTCACCACCGGCCTGCCGGTCAAGTGGATTGAGACGCGCACGGAGAACCTGATGTCCACCGGCTTTGCCCGCGACTACCACATGACGGCCGAGGTGGCCGCCAACAAAGATGGCAAGATGACTGCCCTGCGGGTGAAGACCCTGGCCGATCATGGCGCCTTCAACGCCGCGGCGCAGCCTACCAAGTTTCCCGCCGGGCTGTTCAGCATTTGCAGCGGCTCGTACGATCTGCCGACCGCGTTCTGCGAAGTGGATGGCGTTTACACCAACAAAGCGCCGGGCGGCATTGCCTACCGCTGTTCGTTCCGCGTGACGGAAGCCGCGTACTTGATCGAACGCGTGGTGGACGTGCTGGCCGACGAACTGAAGATGGACGCGGCGGAAATTCGCCAGAAGAATTTCATTCCCGCCAACGCGTTTCCTTACAAGTCTCCGCTGGGCTGGGAGTATGACAGCGGCAACTATCAGGACAATCTGAAGCTGGCGCTGGACAAAATCGGCTACAAGGATTTGCTCAAAGAGCAGGCCGAAAAACGAAAGAAGGGCGAGCTGATGGGCATCGGCATCTCCACGTTCACGGAAATCGTGGGCACGGGCCCGGCACACACTTTTGACATTGCCGGCATCAAGATGTTTGACAGCGCCGAGATCCGCATCCATCCCACGGGCAAAGGCATTTGCCGCATGGGCACCAAGAGTCAGGGCCAGGGACACGAAACCACCTACGCGCAGATTGTCGCGCAGGAACTGGGCATCCCCGCATCTGACATCACCGTGGAAGAAGGCGACACGGACACCGCTCCCTACGGCTTGGGCACATATGCCAGCCGCAGCACGCCAACCTCCGGCGCGGCCACCGCCGTGGCAGCGCGCAAGATCCGCGATAAAGCACGTAAGATCGCCGCTTTCCTGCTGGAATGCAGCGAGCAGGACCTGGAATGGGAGCCCGGAAAATTTTTCGTAAAGGGCTCGCCAAGCAAAGCCAAGACCATTCAGGAAATAGCCTTTGCCGCTTATACAAACATTCCACCAGGAATGGAAGCTGGCCTGGAAGCCGTTGACTATTACGATCCACCGAACCTGACGTTCCCCTTTGGCAGCTACATTGCCGTGGTGGACATTGACAAAGGCACCGGCGAAGTCAAAGTGCGGCGCTTCATGGCAGTGGACGATTGCGGCAACATCATCAATCCCATGATCGTGGAAGGCCAGATTCATGGCGGCTTGACCGAAGGCCTGGCCATCGCTTTCATGCAGCAGATTGATTACGACGAAAGCGGCAACGTGCAGGGCGGCACCTTTATGGACTATCTGGTTCCAACCGCGGTGGAGACGCCACACTGGGAGACCGACAAAACGGTCACCCCGTCGCCGCACCATCCGTTTGGCGCCAAGGGTATTGGCGAATCGCCCAACGTGGGCTCGCCCGCGGCGTTCGTCAACGCCGTAGTGGACGCGCTCTCACACCTGGGCGTGAAGCACATTGACATGCCCATTACGCCTTGGAAGGTGTGGAACATCCTGAAGGAAAAGGGAATCACGAGTTAGGAACGCATGGCAGTAAAAATCGAGAAGACGTTTCAGGTCAGCGAACCCATTGACAAGGTGTGGGCGTTCCTCAGCGACCCCAGGAAAGTTGCCACCTGCATTCCCGGCGCGCAGATCACCGAACAGGTGGACGAGAAGACCTATAAAGGCGCCATCAGCGTGAAAGTCGGTCCCAGCGTGACCGACTACAAGGGTGAAGTGCAGATCGTCCGCCTGGACAATGCCACACACGAGATTGAGCTGGTGGGCAAAGGCCAGGACGTTCGCGGCAAAGGCAGCGCGTCCATGAAAATGACCGGCAAGCTGCGCGCGCTGGATGCCAACAACACGGAGATGGTGAGCGATTCTGAGCTGAACGTCGTCGGGATCCTGGCGCAGATGGGCGCGCGGGTGATCAATGAAGTTTCCAACATCATGTTTGAGCAGTTCACCACCAACTTTCGCCAGAAGCTGCAAAGCGGCGAGGCGGCGACCGACGCGGCGATCACCAGCGCCAAACCCATCAGCGGCTTAGGGCTGGCCTTCTCCGCGCTGAAGGCCACCATTACCGGACATTCCGGCGGCGGTGAGTCCAAGCCCGATTCTAAGCTTGACGCCAAGCCTAAAGACGCTCCCGGTGGAAAGCCGTAAGCCTTCATGTCCTCCCCCACTCTTCCCCAGGGCAAGCGGATCCAGGAACCCGGCGACGTGGTGCGCGGATTCGAGCAGCACGGCTACATCACCGACGCTGCGCTGGCCACGGTAATCTTTCTCGGCTCCAAGCTGGGCAAGCCCGTCCTGCTGGAAGGCCACGCCGGCCTGGGAAAAACCGAAGTCGCCAAAGTGCTGGCCGCGTTTCTCGGCGTGCCGCTGATCCGCCTGCAATGCTATGAAGGTCTGGACATCAACTCCGCCGTCTACGAATGGAACTACCAGAAGCAGTTGCTGGCCATCAAGATTGAAGAGGGCACCGGCCAGTCGGTTGAGGAAAAAGAAAAACACATCTTCAGCCGCGAATTCTTGCTGGAACGCCCGCTGCTTCAGGCCATCCAGGCGGAGAACGTTTCTCCCGTGCTGCTGGTGGACGAAGTGGACCGCGCGGACGAGGCCTTTGAGGCGTTTCTTCTGGAGTTGCTCTCCGATTTCCAGATCAGCATCCCTGAATTCGGCACCATCCGCGCGAAGCACGTCCCGCATGTCATCCTTACGTCCAACCGCAGCCGCGAACTGAGCGACGCGCTCAAGCGCCGCTGCCTGTACCACTGGATTGAGTATCCAACGCTGGAAAAAGAACTAAAGATTGTCTCCGCGCGATTGCCCGGCATTGAGCAGGAACTGAGCAAGCAACTGGTCAGCTTTGTGCAAAGTGTACGGAACCTGCACTTGAACAAGTCACCGGGCGTGGCGGAGACCCTGGATTGGGCCCAAGCGCTCATGTCCCTGGGCAAGCACAAACTGGACCAGGAGTCGGTGGAAGCAACGCTGGGCTGCCTGGCAAAGTCGGTGGAAGACAGCGCGAAGATCAAGGGCGCGGGCGTTGAGAAGATGATCGAACAGGTTGGGTGAAATGTAAGTGAGAACAGGCCTGAGGACGATATTTCCTAAGAAACGTCATCCCGACGGACGTAAAGCGAGCGCGCGTTGTCATCAGCGCGCGAGTAGGCCGGAGGGACCTTGCGCTACGCTGCTTCTTGGGCACTCTCAAAAACACAAGGTCCCTCGCTCCTATTCGGACGCTGGCGATCACCCCAGCAAGCCAACACCGGGCTTGCCGGGGACCCGATCCAAAGCGCGTCCTCATTGACGGAGCTCGGGATGACGATTTCATAGTGGAAGGGTGGTTGTAGTTTCCACGATG
>JBGPLR010000003.1:0-22360 GCA_041486545.1 Terriglobia bacterium | reverse complement strand
GAGTCGGAACAATACTGCTGGGCCAAGGATTGAGCTGCCCCGCCTGCGTGCCGCCCGATGAGGTATATCCTCCCTGAGCCAGGAAGGGAATGGTGTTGAAGTTATTCTCCGGGATCGGAGCGCCAGGGACGTTCTCCGGGAAGATGTACTCCAGAATAGGAGCATGGTACTGGCCATAGACAATCCCGTTGGCCGCCCGGGGCGACGCAGCGGTAATGGGCGCGGTAAATGCTCCCGTGATTACCGCTCGCATCTCGCGCGGCGGCGGCAGGAAGCTGCCCGCGGCGTTCATCACGCACTCCTTGTCAGGTCTTGTGGGTACTGACCCGAATGCCAGACACGGCGGACGGAAGCGCCAGCGTCCCTTGACCGCGCCATTCGGCGGACCAGGATCTACGCCGATGGTGCCAAAATCACGGTCGCTGGTCGCGCCGGTGATCGCGTTGAAATCGATCCCGTAGAGGTGGATGATTCTCTGGGCCACCCCGGTCGGATCAACGTCAGTGGTCATACCTTCAAACCGCGTCCGGATCACCGCTTCGCCGGCGCCGATAACCGTCAGTCCTCCGGTGCCGATGATGGTCACCTCCGTCGCAACGTAAGACGGGTCGGTGCCTGGGAATGTGTAGATGGCAGTGTTGTCGCTGATGGTGTGGGCCGAGATGTAGGTCGCACCCGCTCCAGCTGCCGGCCAGGGCCCCGCTGTAGGGCCGCCACCGGGACAGCCGGTCATGGCGCAATCCTGCACCAGCGTTCCCGCAAAGGTGATCCAGTCGCCAATTTCGAAAGGCGCCTGGACGCTTGGACTAGGTGCGCCGCCTCCAGGAGGAAGCGTTGTAAAGTTGGTGCATGGGGCGCCAGGCGTAGTTGGGAATACACACGCTACCACCGGGTTCCCCACCACAGGCCTCTGGGTCACTGAGCAAATCGGATCGTCGGGGTTGCCGGCAAGGTTCGGATCGGCCAGCACTCGTGGCATACACATGGGGAAACCGGTGGCGGCAGCGATGGTGGGGTTGTCCTGGTCCACCTGGAACCGCGCGTCCGGAGTCTGTCCCCGGCTGTAACGTCCCGTGCCCAGCGCGACATCGCCAGCAGTGGTAATTACGGGATCATTGATCTGAACTCGCGTGCCGGCGGCGCAATTCCCCAGAGGGCCTCCCACCAGCATTTCGCCAGTCGTGTAGTTGATGCAGTTGATGAATCCCGAACCGGTGTTCAAGGCATGCTGGGAAATGTAAATCAGTCCGGCGATGTACAAATCAGGGCCGGCGGGACCGCCCACAACCCGGTTGCCCACTACTTGGGCTTCATAGGTCGTCATGGGCGCCGGAACGTCGGACAGCGCCATGCCCGTAGCCACTCCGGTGTACGGCGCCGGAGCAAAAGCAAAAAGCTCTTGCCATGTGAGGGCGTTGGCGGGCAGGATCACGATAGTTTCTGAAGGCACAACGATCACATGACCGTTCACCGTAATGGAGCCGCCTTGGTGGGCGCCTACACCGGGGCCTGCAGCCGGTCCACCCAGCGTAGCCGACTGGATAAAACCACTTATGTCAAACTGAGAGGAAGTTGGCACAGGTATTTGGCCCCAGGCGTTCATCGCCAGGACCAGCAAGGTCACGATTAGAATTCCGAGCAAACGAGTCAGTTTGCCGCGCGAAGCAAATGGGGCTCCTGCAACATTGGTCGCAGACACGTGCATGTGAGTGTTCCGTCCTTTGTTAAGATTTTGAGGTGTGTCGCGCTGGGATCCGGGTTCCCGGTCCGAAATCCCGCCTCATCCGTTACTTCACGCCAACCACGCGCGCGCAATTCCTCAAGTTTCCAAAACAGGTCGTGGACTTGTAGCTAAACGGTGACGATTTGACTGAGTGATTCCGTAGACAAATGGCCCGGGACAGAGTGTGGAGATCTGCCTGATTTCCAGCAGCAGGAGACGCAAGTTTGCGCTCTAGTCTGTCCTATGCTTCGACCGGTGGTGTCGCCAACACATGCTACTCAAGCGCAGTGGCGGACCCGGGTTGGGCTGGTGGGGGAGATGTGCTCATGCACACGCGTCGCCAACCGGTTAAGGTTGCAGGGCTGTTGCGCGCGGCACCGCACGGACTTCCCAAGATTAGGATTTCTGTTTCCTGTTTATTAAAGTGCGGACAGGGGGAACCGATTGATATATGCGCGTCACATTAAAACCTCTAATGTTTAATGTTTCGCCTCGCTTATGCCCATAAGACTGGGGCCGCGCTCTTTATCTCATGATCCGATGTCTAAAAGGCAGCACAAATACGGGGTGATTCTTTAGCAGATAGGACTGATGCAGGAAAATCTAAAGCGTCAGGCCGCCGCGCCGCGGCACACACACGTGGGAAGAAGGAAACGCTATGGCGTCTTCCCTTTGATTCGCAGACCGGCGCGTTCTTCCAGCAGCATGATGGTGGCGGCGTAGTCCAGGTCGTCGTGGCCGTCCTTGCTGGCTTCTTCGTAGATCTCATCAATCTTGGTGAGGCCGGGCAGGTCCACGCCGTGCTCTTTGGCGGCGTCCATCATCAGGTGCATGTCTTTGTGCATGAGCTTGAGCGGAAAGTTGGGCGAGTAGTCCTGATTGAGGATGAACGGTTTTTTGTATTCGGCGACACCGGAGCGGATCATGGAAGCCTCAATGAGTTGGAACATTTTCTCCTGAGGCACGCCGAGCTTCTTGGCCAGGGTGAGGCTTTCACACAGGCCTTCATAGATAAAGACGATGTTCATGTTCTGGGCCAGCTTGGCGGAGAGGCCCTTGCCGTTGTCGCCCATGTGGATGACCTGTTTCCCCATGGCGCGCAGCAGCGGCTCCACGCGTTCGATGTTGTGGGGCGCGCCGCCGATCATGAAGATCAGTTGGCCGCTTTCGGCGGCGATTTTGGACCCGGTCACAGGCGCGTCCAGGAAGTCGCAGCCCAGTTCCTGCAGGCTCTCCATGATGCTCAAGCTGGCTGTGGGTGAAATGGTGCTGGAGTCAACCACAATGGTTCCGCTGCTCAGGCCGGAACTGGCCCCGCCGGGCCCAAACAGGACGGTTTGCACGGCCTTGGTGTCTGAGACGCAGATCCAGACGGCTTCTTTGCCGCTGACGGCTTCGCCTGGCGTGGCCGCGGTTGCGGCCCCAAGGATTTCCTTGGGCGTGCGGTTCCAGACGGTGACTTCATGTCCGGCTTTGACTAGATTGGCGGCCATGTGCCGCCCCATAATTCCCAGACCTAAGAAGGCTACTCGCATGCTTGGCATTAAAAACAGTTAAGAGGATGGCGTCAAGTGGGAAGGAGTCAGCACTCAGCCTCCAGCAATCCGCCAGACGCGGTGTTACAATTTTTGGTTTGCCCAAGTCTTTGAAAAGGATTCCTTGTTATGTCTCAAGCGACCCTGCAAAACGCTTCTGCCGCCCCGTCCCCTTTGGTGGCCCTGACGGAAGATGAAGTCCTGTTTCGCGAAAACGTGCGCCAGTTCGCCGATGAAAATATCCGTCCCAAAGTCCGCGAGATGGACGAAAAGGGCGTCTTCGAAAAAGGCCTGATTGACCAGTTTTTCCAGCTTGGCCTGATGGGCATTGAAATCCCCGAACAGTACGGAGGCGCCGGAGGCAGCTTCTTTGAAGCCATTCTGGCGGTGGAAGAAGTCTCCAAAGTGGACCCCTCCGCAGGCGTGATTGTGGACGTGCAGAACACGCTGGTCAACAACGCTCTGTTGCACTGGACCACGGATGACCAGAAGAAGCGCTACCTGCCCCGCCAGGCGAGCAACACGGTGGGCGCATACGCGCTAAGCGAAGCCAGCTCGGGGTCAGACGCCTTCGCCATGCAGACGCGCGCGGAGAAAAAAGGCAGCGACTACGTCCTCAACGGCCAGAAGCTGTGGATCACCAACGGCAAAGAGGCTGACACTTTCATCCTGTTCGCGACCCTTGACCCCGCGGCGGGCTACAAAGGAATTACCGCCTTCATCGTGGAGAAGAGTTTCCCCGGCTTCAGCGTAGGCAAGAAAGAAGACAAGCTGGGCATCCGGGCGTCGAGCACGTGCGAACTCATTCTGGAAGATTGCAAAGTTCCGGGTAACAACGTGCTGGGCGAAGCCGGCAAAGGCTACAAGATCGCGATTGAAACCCTGAATGAGGGACGCATCGGCATTGGCGCGCAGATGCTGGGACTGGCCCGCGGCGCCTGGGAAAGCGCCTTGAAGTACTCGCAAGAGCGCAAGCAATTTGGAAAGTCCATCTCCGATTTTCAGGGGATACAGTTCCAGCTGGCGCAAATGGCCACTGAGATTGAAGCCGTGCGCATGCTGGTGTACAACGCCGCGCGCATGAAAGATGCCGGCATGAACTTTGTGAAGGAAGCCGCCATGACCAAGCTGTTCGCGTCGCAGGTGGCCGAGCGCGTATCGTCACTGGCGGTGGAGATCTACGGCGGCTACGGATTCACCAAAGACTACCCGGTTGAAAAGTTCTTCCGCGACTCCAAGATCGGCAAGATTTACGAAGGCACCTCCAACATGCAGTTGCAGACTATTGCCAAGTTGGTGCTGGGAGGAAAGTAGCCCATCCGAAGATGCGAGCCAAGTAGCTTTTGAATCAATGCGTTGCATGGGGTTACCGATCTGTCAACAGCCACCGATTGTGTCCTTCATTCAGCTGGTTTAAACTAACCGCCAAACCCGACTCTCACCGCCAGGAGACAAAAAGTCAGGAGTTGATCGTGGCACAGGGCTCCCAAAGGGAGTTGCAGGACCTTATCACCGTTCATGGCTTCTATGTTGGGCTTTTGGAAAAAGGCCTGGGACATGGTGTGCCCGTCCCTGCCCTGGTGCAAGAGGCGGCGCAAAAGGCAGACAATCCCGCTCAAGCCGCTGAGCACGTGAAAAACTGGCTGGACGTTCTGGACCTGGCCACCACGCCTCCGCTGGTGCGCGACGCGCTGAAATCGCTTCCTGGATTTGATGTCGCGCATGCGCTGTTGCGCTACTTCGTGAACAAATCCTCCCTCCGTTCCGGTGATCGCGACAAGACGGACTGCATCATCACGTTTCTGTTCCGCAACCCGCCCCCGGCGGACGCGGGCGGCCCGTCGGCCTGGCAGCGCCCGGAGGTGGACGCTTCGTACTTTTTCATCTCCCAGGCAGCGCTGGCTTTTGAAGGCGACCTCTATCGCGCCCTGGCGGAGGTGGAATACGGTTCCATGCCGCAGGAGCACGTGCAGTTGCTGCAGGAGTTTGAATACCTCTACCAGGAACTGGAAGAATTCCGGCATTTTGACCAGATCATGGATTCGGGGATCGTGCAGCGGGTGCGCGAGCTGAAACAGACGCTGGGCAAGTCGTTCTATCATCCCGACTCCATGGCCAATCTGGCGGTGTGGAATGACGTGTTCGGGCGCAAGTTCGATGAACTGTTCCACGATGCGGCCAAGCAGATCAAGACGTTTGCCGAGAACGTGCAAAAGGAAGGCGGGAGCATCCTGTCGCGGCTGGAAGGCGACATCACGGTCAAGCAGCTGACCGAACTGGAGGCCGGGAATATTCTGGCGGAAGACTACCAATACGCGCAAGACGACTTCCGCAAAGTATCCAGGTTCAAGAAAGCGGTGGACAACAAGCGCCCGATCCGCACGGCGCCTCCGCCGCAGCCTCGAGCGCCGGCCGAGCAGCCACCTATGCCTTCGGCCCGGCCCGCAATTCCCTTGGCCTCGCCGCCTCCGCCGCCGGCCGGCAGCGTCGCTCCGCCATCGCGGATCTCTTCGGGATCGCAACATACCGTGCAGGCTGAGGTGCTGGCGGTGCCGCCGTCGCAGGCGGTACAAAACGCCGTGCAGGAAGGCAAAATCCACAGCGCGCGCGAGTCCATCAAAGAACACGTGCGCCAGTCGGACGCCAAGCTGGCCCACATTGTTCCGGTGAAGAAGAGCAAGATCACGCTTTCCTCCGCGGAGGTGGAAGCCTTCCGCGCGGACCACCAGGGCGAAAAAAGCTTCCGCTCTGACTACGCCAGCCTCATGATGACGATTGTGGCTTATCTTTCGCGCATGATCGTGGAAGTGGACGAGTACAACCAGAAAGCCGGCTCAGCCTACTTGTGGAAGCCCCATGCGGATGCTTTGGGATATTTGCTGACCACGCTGCAACGCTTGAACATGGAAGCGAGCCAGTTAATGGCCGTGGCCCGCGCCCGCGGATTGCAAGACAAGGCGGCATCTCTGCAAGCGTCGTTGGAAAAGCTGCAGGATTACGCAAAAACGGTTTCGCAGACGTTGCAAGCGTCCGACCAGAATTCCGCAAGCTAGAGGCGTTTCAATCTTGCGCATACGCTGATCAGCTCAAGCTGGCGGCCGTCGGTTTGCTGCCGCTCTCAATCTTTCTGAGATACAGCAAGAGGCCGGCCACCACAATGGCGATCGCGATCAGTGAGAGCCCCAGTCCCATCCGCCGGAAGTTCCTCTCTTTAAGCGCCTCCTGGCCCGCGCGAAAATCCTTCTCCGCACCTGCCAAACCCGGCTTGATGTCCGCCTCCACGCGTTCGACACGGAAACTATGGATGGATACGCGCGCCTTGGTAAGCGCGTCTTTGGTTTGCACCAGGTCGCCTTTGGCGCCGCTGACTTCCATTCCGGACTGTTCGGCCTGAGTCAGAATCTGGTCCGCCTGGTCAACGGACTGCGCCAGGTGCGTTAGATCGCTCTTGATCTTGCCCGCAGCTGCAAACCCCGCGTCGCCCTGCACATGACATTGCGTGCACACCGCCTCATCGCCGGTCCCGATAAACGCATCGGTGGGGTGCTGAATCTTGTGGTTGTTGTGGCAGGTCACGCAGCCGGGCAGGCCAGCGGACGTAAAGGGCTGCTTGTGGGGGCTCTCATCAAAAAGCTGCGCCTGAAACACATGGCAGGTGGAACAGACGTTCACCACGGAAGAGGCCCCCGGCGGCGTTGCGCCGTGATTGCCGTGGCACGTGGCGCAGTTGGGCGCGCTCAGATCGCCGCGCGCCGTCAACGCCTCGTAGTGGACGCTCTTGCTGTAGTCGGCAAACTGGCTGGTGGGGATTTTGTAGTCCTTCATGCGCGCCGCGTCCGAGTGGCAGCGCGAGCAGGTCTTGGCCACGTTCGCGGCATACACCGTTGACCGCGCGTCGCTGGGCGGCCGCAGGTCATGCACGCTATGGCAATCTGTGCAAACGGCAACTTTGGTATCGCCCGCGGCCAGGCGCTTGCCGTGCACGCTGGTATGGTATTGGCTCAGTTGGTCCGTGCGCAGGCCGGGTTTGTACTTGCGCATGTAGTCCGGGTTGGAATGGCAGCTTCCGCACAGCGCCGGAATCTGCTTGCGGTCAATGTGGCCTTTGAATCCCGCTTTGCGGCTCATGGATTTCTCCGCATCGTCGCTGGTCGCGTCGCCCCCGTGGCATGAGGCGCAGGTGAGGCCCTTTTGCGAGTGGATGTCCTGGCTGAACTTCTCTTCCGTCACGCCCAGGTTGTCGGGGAGGATGGAGTGGCACTCCAGGCACTGGTCTTTGGGCTGCGCGGTGGTCTGCGCGTTGGCCTGCGCGCGGGCCAGCCCCCCGGACAATAGCAGGCATCCCGCAAGGAGTAGCCAGGAAGAGCGGAGAACAGCTCTCATCTTATTTTGCAATGTAGCCATAAATGGTCATACCTATGATGAAAACCAGAGCGAATATGCCAATGGCGCTGACCCATTTGCGGGAGCGCGCCGACCTCTCCATGAACGGAAGCAGGACCCAAATCGCCCCGGCTGCGCCGAAGGCCAGAACACCCAGCACCTCTCCGTCGATGATCCTGAACACCCGGGGCGGAATAATCTTCAGGGTCTGGAACATGAAGAGGAAATACCATTCCGGCTTGATTCCCGCGGGCGCTGAGATAAACGGGTCCGCCTTCACGCCCAGATCCCAGGGAAAGACTGCCGCCAGGGCTCCCAACACGCCCAGCGCAATATACCAGGCGATGGCTTCGCGCAGAGCAAAGTTGGGGAAGAACTTCATCTCCCGCCGCAGGTTGGGGTTGGCAATCCATTCCGCTTCCACCTTGGGCGGAACGCTGATGCCCAGGCGTTGCACCAGCAGTACGTGGAGCATGACGAGCAGCGTCGCCAGTCCAGGCAGGACCGCGACGTGAAATCCAAAGAAACGCGTCAGCGTGGCGCCGGTGACCTCATCGCCGCCGCGCAAGAAAATCATCATCGCCTTCCCGATGAGCGGCACCTGGCCGGTAATCTCCGTCCCTACTTTGGTGGCGAAAAAGGCCAGTGTGTTCCAGGGCAGCAAGTATCCACTGAAGCCGAACCCCAGGACCAGGAACAGCAGGACCATGCCGCTGAGCCAGGTAAGCTCTCTGGGTCTGCGATACGCCTTGAGAAAGAAAACGCTGAACATGTGGGCGAAAGCAGTAAAGACCATCAGGTTGGCCGACCATGAGTGGATGGACCGGATCAGCCAGCCAAACTTCACCTGGGTCATGATGTACTGGACGCTCTCAAAAGCCTCATTGGGCCCAGGGCGGTAATACAGCAACAACAGGATCCCGGTCAGCACCTGGATCACAAACAGAAAGAGCGTGATGCCCCCCAGGAAATACCAGTAGGACAACCGGTGGAGCGGGACTGTTTTCTTGCGGAACGGCGCCAGCAGGCCGTCCCAATCGAAGCGGTCATCCAGCCATTTGCGCACTACAGTTGCAGGGCTCATCTCAGGCTTCCCGCCGCCGCCTCACAAAGATCTCCTCACCGCGGACCTGCACGTCAAAAGACTCCAGGGGACGCGGCGGGGGACCGGAGACATTGCGGCCATTCAAGTCATAAACTCCGTTGTGGCAGGCGCACCAGATTTCGCGCAGGTCACCCCGGTACTGCACGATACAGGAAAGATGGGTACAGGTAGCGGACATGGCGCGGTATTCTCCCTCCGCGGTAAGGACCAGCAGCCCAGGCCGGCTGCCGAAATGAAAGATCTTTCCGCTGTTCGGTTTCAACTCTCCCACCCGCGCCGCCACCACCGAGTCGCTGCCCACGTCAATGGTCCGGGGTGGAATCAGGTAGCGCAGGACAGGATAGATAAAGGCCACGGCGGTCGCCATGAACCCGCTCCCCAGCACCACTTCGACAAACCGTCTGCGCTGGACCGGCGCGGCCCCGGGAACACCGGGTTGGATGCCCTGATCGCTCATAACACTAGCGGCCCCCGTGAATGAGATTGACTTCTGGCCCGGCTCGCGATTGTGCAAGCTTGAAGCCCTGGAACTGCTCAAATGTTGCAGCACGGTGGCGCCGAACCTTGACATACTAAAGGCCGGGACCCACGTTGGCTACTCAGTAATCGCGGACCACAAATCCAGTTCGTGGTCCGCAGATCTACTCAAAAATAAAAAGTGCTTTACAGATTTTCCCAACCTTACTTCAGAGTACGGATGAACTTGATCAACCCTTTGATCTGGTCATCGGTGAGCTTCTTGTCGTAAGCCGGCATTTTGTTCTTGCCCTTCTTGGCTACTTCAAAAAGGTCCTCGTCGCTCTGCTTGCGGACCTCGGGCGATTGCAGGTTCTTCACGCCCAGTTTATTGCCGGCCACGCTGCCCGAGCCGTCAGGACCATGGCAGATCTGGCATTTCGACTTGTATAACGCCGCAGCGTCTTGGGCCTGCGCCGTGACCGCCAGGGCCATCACCATCGCAAATGCCATTGTGCCAATCAATGCTCTCATTAACTCCTCCTCCGTTGATATTTGATATTCAGTTTGGTCCTACATGGTGTAACGCAAAGATACAGTGAACATGTTTCCACGGAAATCGCGTGGCAGTGTGGGTCCTGGATCGGACTTTTCGTTATAGCCGTAGTAGTTCCACCCGGACTTGAAGGTCAAGGCCTTGTTTACCTCAAAGGCCACCGAAGCTGTGGGCAGATGATAGTTGAAAGACAGAGGGCCGGTGGGGGCCAGCGGGTTCAGGATGAGCGTATTGCCGGAAGTGCTGGTCACGGCATATCCAAACCCGGCGGTCACGCGCTTCACGGGCTTAAGCAGGAAAGAGGCGGAAGCGAAGTGTGAAACGTCAGTATAGGTTGAAATTCCGGACAGGAACGGCGTTCCACAGGCGACCAGGCCGGGAACGTTGAAGTTGGACGCAGCCACAAAGCAAATGTTGGTTTGCGAGAAGACGTCATTGTAGTCGTAAGAAAGGTCCACAGCCCACCAGGTATTGGCCGGCGCGAACGCACCGCTGAAACCAAAGCTGCGGTTGTGGCCCAGGCCGCCGATGTCACCGGTGGTGTTGCGGGTTTCCAGAATGCGGACGGCCGCACCCAGAGTCATCCAATCTTCCGGCTTGTAGCTGGCCCGGATGCGGTAGTCCTGGGAGTGACGCGGCGTCACGCGGAAGAACTGGTTGTCTCCCGAGAAGAACTCAGCGTCACCGCTCATGCGGAACTTACTGCCGGCGCGAGCGGAGAAACCGATCAGTCCGGTATGGCCGTTGATCTGAACGAAATCCTCGCCAACGTCCGCCGCGTCCGTGGTCACGGTGCAGGTGCCGTCTGGGTTCAGCGGGTGGGCTATCGCTGGGGCGCAGGCGCCACGATTAGCCAGGGCCGCCGTGGGTCCGGGGAAGTAGATTGAGGTTACCGAGTCATCCACTCGCTGGGTGATTTCCCGCCGCTCAAAACGATAGCCGACGTGGGCGGAAATCTGCTTGGTGAAATCGTATTCCAGCAGGATGGTGTTGGACTTGCGCCCCTGGCGCAGGAAGTCATTCCGGGCGTCAATGATCAAGTCAGCGGCTGAACCGGCAACGTGTTGCGGGCAGGTGGCCGCCGTGAACGGTGGCGGACAAGTGGCCGGAGAGAACACGTTGGGGTTGGTCAGCAGGTTCACGGCAAAGAAATTGGCAGTGACCAGATTCCAGCTGCCGGGAATGCGGAAGTTGTCGTAGCGGAAGGCATCCACAACCCTGAGCTTGTCCGTCACTCGGATGGTGGCAGCCAGATCACCCGCCAGGGAAATGCGCTTATTGAGGGACGAGCCGCCGAGCGCAAGGACGCGCAGACGATTGCGGCCGAGGCCATTCATCGTTTCCGAAGTGGAGGGCGTGCTGGCTTCAGCGTCAGAGTAGTTAAGCCTTCCAGAGAAATCGACGCGTTTGAAATAGTTGCTCTGGAAGCTGAACTGCTCGGTCGGGAAATCATTGCGGACACGCCCGTCGCGGTTATAGCTAATGAAGCCGCTGCAGGCGGGGTTAAAGAAGCCACCGATCAAAGGAGCGGCACAAGGCTGGCCGGCCACGGTATTAAACGGAATACCGCCGCTCACGCCTACGCCGTTCGACAGGGTGAATCCCGGCAATCCAAGCGCGCCGGCGGGAGCCAGAAACCCAGTGGTATCGCCCTTGTAGAAGGTAAAGAACTGATCGAAATTAATATTAGTGCGCGGAATAAAACGCAGGGAAACGCCTACGTTGTAGTTGTCCGTGGTGTTGAGCGTGGGCTGCTGCACCAGCGCGTCAGTACCCTGGTGGTCGCTGGAAAAGCTGGTACCCTCATTGACCACGCGTGACCAGCCCAGTTTGAACCTTACGTTACCGACCGGGAACAGATTCAGATTCGCGTCACTCATTCTGCGGGTAAGCAGGAACTCATGGGGCGAATTGATGATAGGAACGTTGGGAACGGACGTTCCAGGATTCAACGGGTTGGCGAGTAGGTCATAGTCAAAGATGTTCTGGTCACGCCGGAAGCCGCCGCTGAAACTGTAAATCTTGCCCTTTTGCGCGCGGACGCGGCTGACGTTGTTAGGATCGCCACCGTAGCCGAAGTTGCTGAACGTTAAGTCGTCAAACAACATTCCGGTGTGGGTGGGCGAATGCATGTCCAGCGTGTATTCCATCAAGCGGGGTCCGGTACCCAGATTGACGAAGGTGTCCCAGGTGCCGGGGTTGCCGGTGAAGTCAGACAAGCGTCCGCCGAATTCCACGGATTGCTTGACGATCCACGGCCCGCCGGTTGCGCCCTCATTGTGCTCTGAAGTAATCCAGGTGCCCAGCACGTCAGACTTGCGTCCGGAATCAACGGCCACGCCCAATTCAGGATGGCGGCCGGAATCATCTTTCTTGGCTGCAGGTTTTTTGTCTTTGTCTTTGTCCGTCTGTTGCTGCGGAGCAGGAGCCGCCGAGCTGTCACTGGGCGTCTGTGCAAAAAGCGTGAGGCCAAACAGTCCCATTCCGATTAACAGAAGGCGCGATGGCCACTTATCGAGCGTGTGCAAAATTCTATTCATCTCATCACCTCCATGTTTTACGGTTTGAAGAACACACGGTCTGAATTGGAACCGTGAATTGCTGTGTGGCACATGGTGCAGGCCTGATACTTCTGGGCCTGGTTGTGGAACGAAGGAGCGTTGGGCGCCGGTACATCCACGGTGAGCGTATGGCATTCCAGGCAAAGCAGGTTCACCTGGCTGCGCTTGAGCAGACGCGGGTTGTTGGAGCCGTGAGGCGTATGGCAAGCGACGCAGCCTTCCGTCTTGATAGGTGCGTGCTCCCAAGCGAAGGGGCCGGCTTTGTCCGTATGGCAGCTGAAGCAGACCTGGTCTTGCGCGGCCGTGGCCCGCAATTGCCTTCCCAGAAAACCGCCGTGCTGGTTGTGGCAGTTGGTGCAATTGATCAAGCCTTCATTTACCCGATGGTGGAACGGCTTGGAGAAATCAGGCTTCACTTCCTGGTGGCAGGAGTAGCACAGCGCGGGCTGCGCGGCTTTCAGCAATTGCCGGTTGACCTTGGCCGAGTGGACGGAATGGCAATCCACGCATCCCACATTGTTCTTGAGGTGCTGCGAACGCAGGAAATTGCTGTGCTCTTCGCCGAACTCGTGGCAGCTCAGGCATCGCTTAGAAGATTCTTCCCGCGACAGGCCGGCGAAGCGGACGATCTTCTCCGGGTCAGCTGATTCGGCGTGCGCTTTGCCTGGGCCATGGCAGGACTCGCATCCTTGCCACTCCGGGCCGTGTCGCTTGTCCAGCGCTGTTTTCCAGTGGGGACCTCGGTCATAGCTCTTTGCCTGATCTTCATGACAGGTCTTGCAGGTTTCCTCGCCAACGTATTGGGCAGGATCCACCGCAGTTTCCGCTTTGGGGGCTTTCTTATTATGGCCTTTATCAGAGCCTTGATTGCTTTGGTCCTTCGCACCAGCGCTCTTGTCATTGGCCTGTAGCCTGGTTCCGGCAAAGCACAACGCCAACAGCAACAGTACGAAAGCAGCAACCCCGGTATACCTCAGGTTTGTATTTCCCAGCATGAGCGGGCCTCGCATTTCTCCTGTTTGGAGTTAACAAAGCAGGTAGTATAGAAAACTTTACAAAGTGGAATCTGTGACTCAAATCACAGCACGAGCTACAGCACAAACGAATGTCCTTGCGGGATTTTTGTGGGCGATAGCTTCAGATACCGTAGCGCGTCCTCCGCAAGGAACACGCTGATGCAGCAGAGCTAACCCAAGAATCTTAAGCGTATCTCGACGTGCGCAACAAACAATTTGACAGTAAAACATACTTAGTACTCTCTGAGCACATTAGGACTTGTTCGATTTAGGACATGTTGAGGATTTGCCTGCAGTCTCTGAAACAACAAAAAAGAGAGCCGATGGCCGGCTCTCTTTTTCTGACGAAAAGCGATTAGGAGCGCTTTTTTGTAACTATCTGGACGACTTCTTCCAGAACCGGGCTTCCCCCGATGCCCAGGCCCTGGAAGAAGAGTCCATTTGCAGCCTACATTACTAAACAGCCCAAGCTGCCGCTGTGATCATCGTCACATCCGTTGTCCTACCTTGGCACGGTTGACCAAGACTGGGCGGCGCGAGCAATCGCGAATCAGGCGGTCGGCAATCTTCAGATCAGCGCTGAGCACGCGGGCCACGGCAAAGTAGATGTTGGGATACTTTTGCAGCACGGCCATGAATTCTTTCCTGGGGACCAGGGTGACCGCACATTCATCCAGGCAGGTTACGTTGATCTCCGGGGTTTCTCCGGCGATCGCGGCACGCATGCCGAAGACTTTGCCCGGACCGGCAGAACCCAACGAGACGTGGCTTCCGGCAGCAGGAACGGAAATGTCCACGGCGCCGGAATTGACGATGATCAAATTTTCCGGCAGGACGCCATGTTCAAGCAGCTTGCCGCCGCTTGGGATAATCGCGGCACGTTCGTGCTTCTTCAGTTCCTCCAACGCTTCTTCCGACAAGCCTTCATAAAGATCATTCACAGCATCATCCTTTGTCAAAATTGTGGAGTCCATTTGAAAACTTATAGCCTATCCCAGTTAGCGCTGTAAGTGATGGCGATCACAAACTCGTGTGACGGCCCTTATGTGGTGACCATCTTCTCCAGAGCTGCCTTGTCCAGAATGCACCACGTCGCTCCTCTGACCTTCAGCCAGCCCTTCTTGCGAAAATCACCCAGCACGCGGGAAACAGTTTCCCTGGTGGTGCCTACGAACTGTGCGATCTCTTCCTGCGTGAGCGTCACGCGGATGGGTATGCCCTGGTCAATTTTCCGGGGAATGTTTACGGGATTCTGCGCCCAGCTCAACAACAGCTTGGCAATCTTCTCCGGCACAGAGTTGGAAAGCCCGAGCGAACGGATCTCACTGTAGGCGCACTTGCAGTTATGAGTGAGTTGCTGGGCGACCTTCAATCCCACGTCAGGAAATTCTTGCAGGAACCTGACAAAGTCTCCTTGCGAGATGAAATTCGCCTGGCTGGGTTCCATGGTCTCGATGGTGGCTTCGTAAGGCGTGTTGGAAACGGCAGCGGTCAAACCCAGGACTTCGCCCGGCTCGGCAATGCGTAAGATAATGCTCTTGCCTTCGGCCGACGTGGTGGAGAGCTTGGCCCGGCCGGTGCACAGCACATAAATGCCGCGGGGTGACTGGCCTTCCAGACACAGCAGCGTTCCCTTGGGATAGACAGATGTCGCTTTGATCGCTTGCAGCTTGATCAGGGCTTCCCGAGGCAGGTTACAAAATAAATGGTCCTCGCGAAAGTCGCACTTCAAACAGTTCTCAATGATATGAAGGTTATAGGCCGCAGTCATGAATGTGGTCCTCTCTTCTTATACAGCGCTCAAATCACTCCTTCAGGGTAAGCCGTCGGTCACAAAGGGGATGTGACGGCCATCACACCTGTTCTTCCCCAGGAAATACGCGGGAAACCGCCTGTTCACGGGCGTCCGCGACGCCGCAAACGCCCGCTCCAAGGCTTATGCGCGCGCACCAAGTGATGACCGTCACGGTGAAACCCGCTGCCGGGAGCGACACTGAGCTTGAGCGCATGGAGGTGCCTGATGGCCGGCAACAAAAATGCCAACTGGACGCTGCTGGGTGGTATTGCCGCCGGAGCAGCCGCCTATTATTTTCTTGATCCCAAACGCGGCGCAGAACGCCGTGATCTTTTCACCAAGAAAGCCGGACGCTTGGCGAAAGACGTGGGCCAAGCCGCTTCCAAGAGCCTGCGCGACAGCCAGCACCGCCTCTCCGGGCTGGCCAGTCATGTATGGCCGGGCTTTCATCACAGGCCGCCGGAAGACCGGGTGCTGGAAGAACGGATTCGTTCGCGCATGGGAAGAATTGTTTCCGACCCACACAGAATCCACGTGGCGTCTGATGGCGGAACAGTCACGCTATGGGGAACCGCGCCGGACCTTGAAGCCAAAGAACTGGTCCATGCAGTAGAAACCATGGACGGCGTCAACGAGGTTTTGGACCACCTTGAAATTCATCCGGCACCTCCGGTGGAGCATGAGCCGGACTCGTATCATGCGATACGCAAGCAGACGCTGCTCAACTGGAACCCGTCCAAGAGGTTGATGGTGGGAGCGGTGGGAGCTGCCGTCGCGGCGTACGGCTGGAAGCGGAAAGGCAACCCGGGATTCATCATTTCCCTTCTGGGCGCCGGAATGGCCGCTACCAGCCTGCTGGAAAGAAATCCCTACTCCATGCTGGCGCTTTCGCAGGACTCTCCAGGATATGAGCTGGACCGGACCATCACCATCAATGCTCCTCTCTCCGACCTCTACGGGTTCTGGACCAACCCTGAAAATTATCCCAAGGTCTTTTCTCATATCTCCAAGATTGAGCGGCAGGGTGAGAACCTGTATCGCTGGACCATCGTCGGTCCGGCGAACATACCCATTCAGTGGGAGGGCATGATCACCCGCACCGTCCCCAACACCACGGTGGAATGGAAAAGCCTGCCCGGTTCCATGGTTGGGAATTTTGGCATCGCGCGTTTTGATGCCAACTACGACGCCAGCACCCGGTTGCGCGTTCGCATGTTCTATCGCCCGCCAGCCGGAATCCTGGGCCGTTTCCTGGCCGAGCTGTTCGGCGCTGATCCGGAAAAAGTGCTGGACCATGACCTTAAGCAACTCAAGCAGCTGTTTGAACAGGATGAGAATCTTGTCAGAGAACTTCAGGAAGGAGGTGACGAACAACTTCTCAAAACTGCAACGACCTAGTTGCTACTCAAAAAGCTACGATTGGCTATTACCTCAAAGAAGGATGCGAGTCACCTCGCGTCCTTCTTTGCTTTTACGTGCGTGATGCAGGTCACTGCCCCACGTTTGCGGCGAAGGCAGAATAGCTTGTGGGACCGGATTCAGGCTAAGCACGGTGGCCCGCGATTACATCGGGCGCCAACCGATTGCACCGTGACCCGAGCAGCCAAGGAAGGCGAACTCGGGGCCCACGGTTGAGGCTGAGTTCAATTTGAGGAGGTCTTTATGCAAACGCTGGAAACCGTTACAAGCATTTCATTTAAGAACATCTTATTTCTTACCGACTTCAGCGAAGCTTCGCAAGGCGCTTTGTCCTACGCTCTGGGTCTGGCCCGGCATTTTAAAGCGCAGCTCTTCCCCGCGCACGCCTGTGACCCGGTGGTCTTGAGCGAGACTGCTGCGCTCAACGTGGTGGATGAGGTTGTGGAGAACACCCGCAAGCAACTGGTCTCATTGGTAAAAGACACAGATGTAGTCACCCATCCACTTTTCGTCCATGGCTCGGTGGAAGCCGCGCTGCCACGCTGGATCAATGAGAACGGGATTGACCTGGTAGTGATCGGCACGCATGGACGGCGGGGCATGAGCCGCTTCATGCTGGGATCAACCGCTGAATTCATCTTCCGCAATACCAACTGCCCCGTGCTGACCGTGGGCCCGCACGTTGCCGGAAGGCCATACAAGGGATTTACGGCAGACAACATTATGTTTCCCACCGACCTGGGATCGCATGCCGAATTTGCCGCGACGTACGCGCTGTCTTTCGCCCGCGAAACACACGGCAAGGTGATGTTCATGCATGTGGTGACACAGGATGAAGCTTTTCTGCACGACTCGGACGCGCTGGTCGCCGATTCCAGGAAAAAACTGGAGAAACTGGTGCCGCCTGATGCCCGGCAATGGTGCCAGCCGGAGCTGATTGTGGAAGTGGGCAACCCGGACCTGGAAGTGCTGGGCTACGCGGAAAAAGAGCGCCCGGACCTGATCGTTCTGGGGCTCCCGTACCAGAAGGAATTCAGCACGCACTTTGCCGCCGGCGTAACGTACCGGCTGGTGAGCCAGGCCCCCTGCCCGGTGCTGACGGTGCGCGACCTGGAAAATAAGTGATGGAAATAGCTTGGGGGACGCAACCTCACGGATGAGCCACTGATGCGCCCCACGAAGAAGGACGCGAGATTTCCTCGCGTCCTTTTTTCCTTCGAAGCCAAAAGTAGTAACCTAGTGGCACGATGACGATCAAACCGGAAGTTGGCAGGGAAAAGCAGGGGAAGGACCTGGGCAATCCGGCGTGGCCTCCGAGCCCGCTGGCGCCGATTTTTTATCCCCGGACCATCGCGGTGATCGGGGCCACGGAAAAGCCGGCCAGCGTGGGCCGCACGATCTTGCGGAACCTGCTGGAGCACCCGCCCGGGGCGACCATTTTCCCCATCAATCCCCACCGCAGCAACGTGATGGGGATCCGGTGTTATCCCAACATCGCGGCCATCGGCGAGCCGGTGGACCTGGCAATCGTCGTCACTCCGGCAGCCACCGTGCCGGACGTCCTGCGGGAGTGCGCCAGCGCCGGCGTACGCGGGGCCGTGGTGATCTCAGCGGGCTTTGCGGAGACCGGCGCCGCAGGCAAGGAATTGGAAAACCAGATCCGGGAGATACTCGCCACGAGCCGCATGCGTCTGGTGGGGCCGAACTGCGTGGGCGTGATGAATCCACGCACGGGGTTGAACGCCACGTTTGCGCAATCCAACGCTCTGCCCGGTAATATCGCGTTCCTGAGCCAGAGCGGCGCGCTGTGCACGGCGATTCTGGACTGGAGCCGGCGGGAAAACGTGGGCTTCAGCGGCTTTGTCTCCGTCGGCTCCATGCTGGACGTGAGCTGGGGCGACCTGATCTACCACTTTGGCGACGACGCCTACACCTCGAGCATTCTGATTTACATGGAGTCCATCAGCGATGCGCGGTCATTTCTTTCCGCAGCGCGTGAAGTCTCACTGCGCAAGCCGATCATCGTGATCAAGCCGGGCCGCACGGAAGCGGCGCGCAAGGCCGCGGCGTCGCACACCGGCGCCATGACCGGCGCGGATGAAGTCTTTGAGGCCGCGTTTCGCCGTTGCGGCATCCTGCGCGTGGCCACCATCGGCGAATTGTTTGACATGGCTGAAGTGCTGAGCAAACAGCCGCGCCCGCAGGGACCGCGCCTGGCGGTGGTAACCAATGCCGGCGGCGCCGGCGTTCTGGCCACGGACGCTTTGCTGGCGGCCGGCGGACAACTGGCGGAGATCTCCGCGGAAACCAAAGAAGAGTTGAACAAGCTGCTGCCCCAGGCCTGGAGCCACGCGAATCCAGTGGACACGCTAGGCGACTCGGGCCCGGAAGTTTATGCCAAGGCGGTGGGTATAGTGGCGCGCGATCCCGGCTGCGATGCCGTGCTTTCCATTCTGGCGCCGCAAGGCATGACCGAGCCGGAAACTGCCGCTACTATTCTGAGCCACACGGCGGAAGCCACCAAGAAGCCGCTGCTGGCCAGCTGGATGGGCGGCTCCCGCATGCAACTGGCGGCCAACGTGCTAAATGACGCCAAGATTCCCACGTTCGAATACCCCGACGCCGCGGCGCGCTGCTTCGCTTACATGTGGCGCTACACATCGAACCTGCAAGCGCTCTATGAGGCCCCGGAGTTTACCGGCAATCTGCCGGAAGACGGCCCCAAGCGCGTGGCCGGCATCATTGCGGAGGCGCAGAGCAAGGGCCGTACGCTGCTCACGGAGCACGAATCCAGACAGATTCTGGCCGCGTATGAATTGCCGGTCACGGCATCAAAACTCGCTCTTACCGCCGATGAAGCGGCGCGGGCCGCGGACGCCATCGGCTTCCCCGTCGTGGTCAAGCTGCATTCGGAAAAAGTCACCCACAAGTCTGACCGCGGGGGCGTCCAGTTGAATCTGCAAAACGCCGAGGCAGTGCGCACGGCGTTCGCCACAATTGAAAGCGAGTTCAGCCGTGACAACAGCTTCCAGGGCGTGACCGTGCAGCCGATGATCAACACCAGCGGCGGTTGTGAGTTGATTCTGGGCAGTTCCACGGACCCGCAATTCGGCCCGGTGATGGTGTTCGGCATGGGCGGCCAACTGGTGGAAGTGCTGCGCGACCTGGCCCACGCTCTGCCTCCGCTCACCACCACGCTGGCGCGGCGCATGATGGAACACACAAAGATTCTGGGGGCGCTCAAGGGCGTCCGCGGCAACAAACCCGTGGACCTGGAAAAGCTGGAAGAGCTTCTGGTGCGCTTCAGCGAACTGGTGGTGGAAAACCCGCGGATTGCCGACATTGAGATCAATCCGCTGCTGGCCCGGCCGGAAGGCATCCTGGCGCTCGACGCCCGCGTGATCCTGCACCCGGCCACGGTGAAAGACGCCCAGTTGCCGCGTCCGGCGATACGTCCGTATCCCAGCCAGTATGTTTCCACCTGGGAAAGCGAAGGAACGGTGTTTGCGCTGCGTCCCATCCGCCCGGACGATGAATCGCTCATGGTGGACTTCCATCATCAACTCTCTGAAACCAGCGTTTACCTGCGCTTCTTCTTGCCTTTGAAAGTGGACGTGAGGACCACGCATGAGCGGCTGTTTACCAAGTGCTTCATTGACTATGACCGCGAGATCGCGCTGGTGGCGGAATACAACGATGAAGCCGGGGCACGCCGCATCGCGGGCGTGGCGCGGATGATCCGCAAGCATTCCGATAGCAGCGCTGAAGTAGCGTTCCTGATCGCGGACCGCTTCCAGAACCGCGGCCTGGGCACGCACCTGCTGGAGCGGATGATCCACATCGCGCGCAAGGAAGGCATTTCCGCCCTGGAAGGAGTAACTCTCTCCGACAACTACGGGATGAAAGACATGTTCGCCCGGGTGGGCTTCCAGTTTTCGCCTCCGGAAGATGGCGTGGTGACGGCGGTGTTGCCGCTGACGTGACGCCGGGCAGGTCAACCGGCAGGACAGGCCCATGCCCGGAACTTCTCCGGTGACGCTGGTCACAGCCTAAGCGCTGGCGCGCGCGCACACTGAAAACAGCACAGCCACGACTCGCTGGAATCGCGGCAGAACAGGAGCCGGTTTCCTTATGATCCGCCTGCTGATCAACAATTGGTGGCTGCTGGCGATACGCGGCGGCTTCGCGCTGGCGTTTGCCGTTTTTGTCTTCGTGTTGCAGCCTTTCTTGTCCACACTTTTCCTGAAGGCGGTGGCGCTCACCGGTTTGACCGTGCTGTTTGGCCTGTTTGCCTCGGTGTGCGGCATGGCTACCATCCTTGCGGCCTTGCGCGGTGCGGAGCGCAAACGCGGCCTTGGACTGTTGCTGGCCGACGGCATTGCGGTAACCGCGGCCGGATTGGTTCTGTTGCTGGCGCCGGGATTGACGCTGTTGCACGTTGTCCGCATCATCGCCGGTACGGCAGCGATCGTCGGCCTGTTGGAGATCGTCATCGGCGTGCGTTTGCGCAGACACTTGCTCGACGAATGGCTGCTGTTGGCGGGAGGCGTGGCTTCACTGGCGTTTGCCGTGTTTCTCCTTTTTGGCAGCCTGACTGAGGTTTCCGTGGTGCTCAACTGGACCGGCGGGTACGCTCTGGTCAACGGCGCGGCCATGGTGGGCTTGGCTCTTCGGCTGCGGGGCTTGCGCAATTCTGTTCACGCCATGGCCGATGCCGGCGCGGCCGGTGGAGTTGCGGCGGGACATCACTCCCGCGCATGAGCGCCGCGGAAGCTCAACTTCCAACAGACGTCTGGCAATCAAACACCAAACAAGTTCGGGGCAAGCTTCTGGTATTTGTGTTCCGCGGCCCAGAGATTGAGCGAAACCGACGCCAGTTCGTCCACCACCGGGACGGCGTGGCCGTCTTTGGTGAGATCAAAAGATTTGATGTAGGTATGGCAGGTATCGCAGGCTTCAACGCGGATGTAGTTGAAGTCGTCAGCGATAAAGACCGGCAATTTGTCTTTATTCTCTTCGCCGCAACCCGGGCACACCAGACGGCGAAACGTCCATTCCTTGAAGCAGAGTGAGCAGACCAGGGAGCGCTTCCCTCCATCGCCTTCCGGCCGCAACACCGCACATTGCGGCGGGGAGGCGCAAAAGGGGCACCTCACCTGTCCCGAGTCGGTTTCCACGGCGACCGTTCTGGCCGAGAGAAACTCAGCGTACGGCTGCAGCAGGGCCTTAGCAAAGAAAGCAAATTCGGGGGCCAGATCACGGCTCTCGGCTTCCTGCTGCCAGATGCTCTGCAAAAGCTCCAGCCGGCTTTGCGGGGTTTCTTTTTCCAGCGCGTCAGCGGCCTGCTGCAACACCGGAGAACCGAATTGCTTGACCAGAGAAAGCAGCGGAGAAAAATAAGGCATGAGCATGGAAACATCATGCTCGCTGGCGGAAGCAAAGGCCTGATGGATGGATTTTTGAAAGCGGGCAAGCTGCTGATAAAACTTCAGCATTTCAGCGACTGCAGAATTCTTCTCTATCAGCTCGCCTGCCCGCGCAATGCGGAGGTCCCAGGAAGACTTCAAACGGCTCCTTTATTTCGTTGATACGCGGTCGCGGTCGCTCCCCGCGACTTTGTCGTACCAGAGCCGGTGATGCGCTTTGGCCCAACTCGCCGGCACCCGGCCCCACAAGATGCCGTGGAGACCGCCGGAGACGAAGAACAAGCCCATGTAGATGTGGATCATGAAGCCGGCGATGGTAGCCAGCGCGCCGGCGCAGTGGAGAAACACCACCAGCGACAACACCCCCACGTTCACCGGCACGGCG
>JBGPLR010000002.1:0-22813 GCA_041486545.1 Terriglobia bacterium | reverse complement strand
TGGCGATGCCCACGGCATTGTAGTCCGGCTCCAGGATGTTCTCGCGGTGGTGCTCTGACTGCATCAGGGCCTGGTGGGCCTGTGACACGGAGCCCGCCTCGGCCACATTCTCCGCCACGGAATCAAAGCGCGCGCCGCTGGCCCCGGCCCGCCGCAACACGGACGGCTCCTTGGAGAATTGGTGGGAAAGCTCATCGTTCCTGGCCATGAGCTCGGAGTGGGCGCGCGCGGCTTCCGCCAGCCGGGCGTCCCACGCCAGCTTCTGCAGGCCGGCCCTCTCCCGCTCCTTGTTCACCAGGTCAAACAGCTTCTGCTCCCGGGTGGAAGGCCCCGATAACGCGCACGCGCCGCTGCAACAGCACAGTAGGATGGCAAAAAGCTTTAATAATCGTACGGACATTTTAGTTTGGGTCTGTCGAAGCTTAGCAATGCGCATGTGGTTCGCGCAAGTTCTGGCTCTTCGATGCTGAGCCTCAGCGCCGAATCCAGTGCATCACCGCTGCGATCCCCGCGCCGGCCACGACGGCGAACAACAGAAAATATTTGACGATCGGAATTCCCAGCAGCGCAATGAGCACGATGCCAACGGCGACGATAAACCCGGCCGCTCCGCCGCCCACGGTAAACCTGGTGTTGATCCCCGGATGGGGATGGTTGTTGCCCACCGTGTTCTTCACCGCATTCTGCTTCATCACTGCAGCCTCCTTGGAGGCGCGAGTTCCCGCGCCTCTCCCCCTGGCCCGACTGCCCAACACATCTTCTTACGCCCGTCTGGACTTCAGCTCATTCAGGATGCGGTTGACCTCGTCCTCTTTTTCCAGCTTGGCGAAGCGGCTGTCCACGCTGGCGGCCGATTCCTCCAGCATTTCCGTCTTAGCTTGGCCGATCGCGGACTGGAGCAGGACCTTGTGCTTCATGCGGTCAAACGCAGCCCCGTGGTCGCGGCCGTCCACCTGCGATTGCGCGTCCGCGGCCTTGTCCAGCGTGCGCGCGCGGCGGTGCTCGGCCATCAGAAAGTCGCTCTTGGAGCAGGCTTCTTCCAGCTTTTGCTGCAGCTTGTTGAGCGCGGTCTTGAGCGTTTCCACTTGCTGCCGCTGGTCGTGTACCTGCTGGGCAAAGCCTTCCATCAGCATCTTGTAGTGCAGGCTCCGCTCGATGGCGGAGCGAGCCAGGTCGTCATGCTTTTTCTCCACCGCCAGCTCCGCTTTGCGGTTCCACTCGGAGATTTTCTCTTCGTTTTCCTTCTGCTTCTTGGTGAGCAGATGCTCGTCGGCAATGGCGATGGCCACCTGCGTCTTCACTTGCAGCAGCTGGTTCTCCATGTCCAGGATGATCTGCTTGATCATCTTCTCCGGATGCTCGGCTTTATCGATGAGATCGTTCAAATTTGCTTTAATAAGTGTTGCCACACGCTCAAGTAATGCCATAACTCCTCCAAGAATCACTTCTGAAACCGCCGTGGCTTCAGTAAGAACTTTTACTCAGCCTGGTTTGACCCAGGTTGCCCAGCATCACGGCCACCGCCACGGAAAGCAGCGCAACCGGCCCCAGTACCCACAGGCTCTGCACCGGGACGTGATAGGCGTTGTAGTTGATCACCTGCCAGAAACCGCACACCAGGACCAGACTTACCGTTGCCTGCACCAGGGGCAGAAAACGTACAGCTCGCGCCAGGCGCAGGATGAGAAACGTCGCCAGGGCCGCTTGTCCTACGACGGCCATCAGAACGCTCACCAGGAGGGCCTCGCGGCTGCCCCAGCCGGTGGCTTCAGAGCCGACGCCGAAGGTGGTCACCACGCGCTCCGGAAGTAGCGTCCACGAACTGGCCAGCCGGGTCAGTACAGCCGTGGCCATAGACCAGATCACAGCGATGGAAATTTTTTCACTCATACTTTTTTGCACCAAGTTCCTGTTGCTGCTGAACCGCTCTTAAGTGCGTTGCGCGCGCCGTCGCGCGGCTGAAAGAACCCTGATCACGCTGGTCATCGCTCCGCAGATCATCGTTACTCTTGTCATCGTTCCGCGATAACCCCATGCCGCATGCTCTGCATCGCGAGCTCGCGCCGCGTGGCAAACGCGCCGATCATCACTCCAATCCCAATCCCCAGCGCCAGCCAGAAGATCCAGCTGCCGGAGACCAGCGCTACCAGCGCGCCCATGACCAGCCCTAGAACCAAACCCGGGAATGAGACTTTGTTCATTGTGACCAACTCCATTTACCGAACGCTTGCAGCTTGTTCACCAAGCCCGCTGCGCTGAATTCATCTGAAACTCGTCGAGCAATTCCGGAGAGGATTGCCTTCAACCCTCTCCGGAGGCCGAGTTCACTTGGTTGCGCCTTTGCCCTTGCTGGCTTGCGACGCATCATCCCCGCCGTCGCCGGGCTTGGGGGCCTTGTCACCGATCAGCCGGACCTTGGACAGCAGGTCTTTGATCTGCATGCCGCTGAGCGCTTCAAACAATGCCGGGACTTGCGCGGCGATTTCCGTCATGTCGCCGGTGATCTTGCTCATGCCGGCGGTACTGCCGTTGCCGGTGGAGACAATGGTGATCTTGTCCACGTTGGAGAGCGGTTGCGCCAGGGCGCGGACCACTTCCGGCAACCCGGTGATCAGCTTGTCTATGACCGCGGCCTGGTTGTATTCCTGGTAGGCTTCGGCCTTCACGTTCATGGCCTTGGCTTCCGCTTCACCTTTCTTGAAGATGATGTCGGCTTCGGCTTCACCCTGCATGCGGGTGGCGCTGGCGCGGCCTTCGGCTTCCGCGATGAGCCGCTGTTTCTCGCCTTCCGCAATGTTGAGCACGCGCTGCTTTTCGATTTCCGCCTGCTTCAGCACCGTGGCAATCAGTTCGTTCTGGTGCCGCGCGATTTCCGCTTCCTGCACCTTGGTTTGCTGTTCTCTTTCGATCAGCTGGACCTTCACCTGTTCGGCGACCACCTGCTGCTGCTGGATGTTGGACTGAATTTCATAAGCCTTGTCGGCCTGCGCTTGCTGCTTCTTCACCAACTCGGTGTACGCGGCGCGTTTCACTTCCAGGTCGCGCTGCGCTTCCGCCTGCTTGGCTTGGGAAAGAGTCTCGGCCAGGACTCGCTCCTGGTCAGCCTGCGCTTTGGCGATGGCCGATGCCCTCTGCGCTTCCGCGCGCTTGATGGCCGTATCGCGCTCGGCTTCCGCGGCGGCGACGTCGGCATCGCGCTTGATGCGGGCCACGTCAGGACGGCCCATGTTGGCGATGTACTCGTTCTTATCGCGCACTTCCTTGATGGTGAAAGAAATTACTTCCAGGCCCATCTTGCTCATGTCGTCGGCGCAGGTGGAGCGCATGCGGTCGGCGACCATTTCCGGCTCTTTCACAATCTGCTCCACCGTCAACTGGCCGATGATGCCGCGCAGGTGGCCTTCCATCACCAGCCGGATCAGGCCTTCGCGCTCGTCAGGCGTCTTGGTGAGAAATTGTTCGGACGCCGTCTGAATCGAGACTTCGTCCGACTTCACCTTGATCTGGGCCACGGCTTCCACCGTCACCGCCACGCCCTGGTTGGTGTAAAGGTCCTGTTGCGGCGCCACGTCAAAGGACATCAGCTCCAGCGACAGCAACCGGCAGCTCTCCACCATGGGGAAAATGATTTTCCCGCCGCCTTTGACCACTTTGCTTCCACGAAAGCCGTAAACCACCAGCGCTTCATGCGGTCCGACTTTGCGATACAGGCGGGCCACCATCCCCATCAGGGCCATGACACCTATCACGCCCAAACCCAAAATGACCCAAAACGACACGTTCTCCCCACCAAACATAGATCCTCCTCAAGAGTTCACTACTTGGTTGTCTTCTGCTCCGGAGCGTCCAGCTCCGGGTTGGCCAATTCTTCCCAGCGGCGCACGTAGGCCACACCGCGGTCATACCGCGTAACCACAACTTCTTCGCCCTTCACCAGCGGACAGCCATTGTCGGTGCGGGCCGCGCATGGTTTGCGAATTCCCTGCTGGACAAAAATGATTTCGCCCGTACCCTCTGAACGGATGGGTATGCTCACCTTCCCCAGCACGCCCACCATTTCAAAATCCAGCGGGTCGAGTTCGCTTTCATGGGCCATCAGCACCCTCACTACGAACAGGAAAACCAGCGACGCGGCAATCAGTCCGCCGAGCAGCGCGAAGAGCAAACCGAACAGAATCCACATGTGGCGGATATGCACCAACAGATATCCGATGCCGCCAAACCACGTGAGAAAAGCAGCCGCGGTCATGGGATTGAAAAATGGAAAGCTCGCGCTGGCTTGGGCCGCGCCGTGCTGGGCCGTCTGACCTGCAACGTGATGCACTGCATGGCCCGCGGCATGTCCCGCTCCATTTCCCGCGCTGGGGCCAACGCCCGGGGCTGCATGTCCGATTCCGTGGCCGCCGCCGAAGGAAACATGCTTCGGCAGATGCAGGTGGAAGTGGCCGATGCCTCCGAGAAAGGAGAGCACACTAAAGCTGAAGCCCACCACAAAACAAACCAGAAAGAGAAGTTCCCAGTTCATAAGCTAAGCCTCACTCATCTCCGGCGCATCTTTGTCCTTGCCGGCTTGCGGACGCAACACCTGCAGCAGACGCTCAGCCAGTTGCGGCGTTTCCAGAATGGCGTCAATCAATGTCAGGCAGCGGCGCGACTCCGCATGCTTGGCCAGGTTCAGCAGCGCCCGGCTGACCGGCGGATCGCTGCGAAAGCGCTCGGCTCCCTGGATCAGCCACAAGTCCAGCTTGTCTTCCAGGTTGCCCACGTCCGACAGCAACTCCGTGTGGAAGCCTTCCGGATCGTCCACCAGATAGCCGGGATGGACTTTGAAAAATTTAGACAGCAGCAGCCGCGTCTTGTTGGTCAGGTGCGGGCGCGATCCGTTTTCAATCTGCGACAAATAGCTCTGGCTGATCTTCAGCTTGAGTTCCTTGTGGACGGCGCGGACCACTTCCTGCTGCGTCATATCCCGACCCAAGCCGCGCAGGTTGCCTTCCACCAGCCGGAGGTAGCGTAATTTCTCGCCAAGCGTCATATTGCTAATCGCAATACTTATATTTCGATTTGCGATATAAGTCAAGAGGAATCGGCAACCCAAGAAGCAAATTTCTACAACGCGCTTAAGTCATTGATACTAAATGGATAATGCAAATACAGCCGAAGCGTTGGCAGTCGTGCTGAAATGCGCCAGCATGTGTTTCGGCTTCAATCGCTGCGAAAAGACAAAAGAGGCGCAGCCTGGAAGCCGCGCCTCTCTCAATCCAACAGATCTTTCTAGAACGTAAACTTGATCGCCAGCTGCACGTCCCGCGGACCGCCGCCGCCCAGGAACGGATAGCCAATGGCCACGTCGGGCGTGGCCGTCGTCGGCAGGAAGCCCGGACCCACGGCGCGGCAACCGACAAAGGCCGGCCCATTCGCCAACGCGCACTTCGGATCTCCCGGCCTGGTGTCCACAGCGCCGTTGTTTTCCAGGTTTACCAGGAAGTTGGGCAACGTGGGGTTGGAGAAGTTGGGATGGTTGAAGATGTTGAAGATGTCTATGCGAAGCTGGACGTTCACCTTATCGCCGACCTTGGTGTCTTTGGCCAGAGCAAAGTCAAAGTTCTTGAAGTCCGGGCCGACGAACGCGTTGCGGCCCAGGTTGCCGAAATGTTGCGTGCCGGGAATGCAACCGCCGGCAGTCGGGTCCCATGTGCACGGCGCAGCGAAAGCCGAGAGGTTCAGCAGCTTGCCGGGGCCGCCGGTACCCGCGAAGGGATCGCCCACCACCTCTGGCCGTTCCAGAAATTCATTGGAGTTGTTGTAATTGGAAAACGAATTGAGGTTGTATGGCTGTCCGCTGGAGAGGCGGAGAATTCCGTTCACGGACCAGCCGTTGGTAAACGTCTTGGCGGTGGTGGAGTTGGGTAAGGTGTAGCCGAAAATCCATGTCAGACGATGGCGCGCGTCGAAATTGGAATTCCCCTTCTCCGCGCCGGGGTTCAAGCTATTGTCCGGCTGGGCGGCGTTGGGGACAAAGTCTTCACCGTCGCTGGCGGTGTCAATGGAGTGAGACCACGTCCACGTAAGTTGCGAGTTCAGCCGCCGCCAGTTACGCAGCTTCCAGGTAACCTGCAGGCTGTTGTAAGCCGAGTTGGAACTGGATTCAAACTGGTTGATGATGTTGAACGCGGCAAAGGGGAAAGCGCCGGTGGCCGGATCGTGCTGGTTGATGTCGCGAAAGCGGAACAGCTTGGTCCCGTGCGAACCAACGTAAGCAACGTTCAGGGCCATCTGCTTGCCCAGGGCCTGCTCAATGTTCAAGTTGTAATTCTGAATGTACGGCGTGCGGATTTTCTGGTCCACCGTCCACGCATCGGTTGTGGGGCTGAAGGCGGTGAAGATGGGCACACCATTGACGATGGTCGCGGCTGTGCTGCCGGCTGCCGTGATGGCCGAAGGTCCGACGCCGTTATACGCCGGTCCGGGGTTGAACGTGTTGAACGGGAAGTGTCCGACGAAGAAGTCCTGCGAGAAGGCGTCATAGTACAAGCCCCAGCCCGCGCGGAGAATGGTGTTGCCGTTGCCATGCAAGTCATAAGCGGCGCTCAACCGCGGAGCAAAATTGTTCAAGTCTTTGGGATAAAGCGAACTGGGTCCGCCTCCCTGTCCAACCAGTTGCAGCGTTTGCGTGGTGGTGTTGAACAGGCTGAAGCGGTTGCCGTCTTCCTTAATCACGCCGAAATAATCCCAACGGACGCCGTAATTCAACGTCAGTTTGCGCGTCCAGCGGAAGCTGTCCTGGGCGTAAAAGCCGTGATTGTTCTGGTGAGTCACGCGCGCCGAATCGCCGGCAAACTGGCTGCCGCCGTTGGTGATGTCCCCGTTCAGAAAATCGTCAAAGGTATTGAACTTCAAACGCCCGCGATATCCCAGGTCGTAAAACTGGTCAACCGTGGTGCGACGCCACTCGTAACCGACTTTGTAGTTGTGCTTGCCCGTGGTATAGCCAAAATTCGTGAAGTACTGCCAGTTGGTATCAAAACGGTGGCGCGGCAGCGAATTGTTGCCGCCCAGTCCGCTGGTGCCGTCACTAAAGCTGATCTGCGGCAGGCCGAAATCCTGCGGCTTGGTCACGCCGGTATTCAGGCCGATGCTGGAAGGATTGAACGCGTTGTCTTCCGGCGAAAAGCCTTCCGCAAACCGGTTCCAGCCGCCGCGAATTTCCATGAGCAGTTTCGGCGTGAAGATGTGGGTGTAAGAAAGTGAAAGCACTTGCACGCGCGTGGGCGTGACCGTGTTGAAACCGGGGACGGTAGTCCCTCCGCCCAGCGCCAGCGGGAAACTCTGGTCGCTATCGCCAAAGAAGTAGCGAGCGGTAAGCAGGTCAGAGCCTTCCTTCTTGCCCAGATGATGGTCAATCTTGAAGATCAGGCTGTCCACCCGATTTTTGAAAGGGTCTGTAACCTGCACAGTGGCATTGTCAGTGCCGCCGGCGTCTCCCACAGCAGGCAAGGGTCTGCCCCACGGGTTCCGGGCCAACAGACTCGCGATGACCGGGTTGACCGGACCGTGCGCGGTCACGGCTGCCTGGCTGGGTACACTGGCCACGCCCGGCAAGCCGCCGCTTTCGCGCCAGCCTTCATACGCCACAAACCAGAACGTGCGATCTCTCACCAGCGGACCGCCCAGCGATCCGCCGTACTGGTTATTGTGGAACGTGTCCTGCGGATCCGGCTTGGCGTTAAAGAAATTGCGGGCGTCCAGCGCGTTGTTGCGGAAGTACTCAAATCCCGACCCGTGCAGCGTGTTGGTGCCGGACTTGGTCACAATATTGACGACAGCGCCTGAGTTGCGTCCGTACTCCGGCTCCATGTTGGAGAGAATGCCGATTTCCTGCAGAGCGTCCACGGGCAGCAGCGTGGCGGGAGTACCGAACACGCCGGCTTCGTTAATGGCCGGATCGTTGCGATAGCCGTCATTCATGTCGGTGCCGTCCAGCAGGTAATTGTTGGCGCGTCCGCGATTGCCGTTGATGCTGAAGGTGCCGAACGATCCGGGCGAATCGCTGTCACCATTGGGATCAGCTCCTGCGCCGGGGACCAGCGTCAGCAACTTGGCGAAATCGCCGCCGTTAATGGGCAGGTTCACCATCTGCTCGGCTTCAATCGTCCCGCCCTGGGTGTTGCCGGTGGTGTCCACGATGGGCGCGGCCGCGGTGACCGTCACTTCCGACTTCACTTCGCCGGGGTTGAGCTGAATGTCAGCCCGGGCGCTGGCGGAAACCGTTACGGTCACGCCGTTCACCACTTTGGTGCCAAAACCGCTCTTGGCGGCGCTCACGCTGTATGTGCCCAACGGCAGCTCAGAGAAAACGAAGTTGCCGGTGTCATCGGTCTTGGCGGTGCGGACCAACCCGGTGTCCGCGCTTTTGACGGTCACGTCAGCGCCGGTGATGGCCGCGCCGCCGGTGTCGGTCACCGTCCCCTGGATTCCTCCACGAAAGGTCTGCGCCATAAGCGCGGCGCATAAAGTGATTAGAAGAAATACCGTTGAAGTGATTGTCCTCATCGTCATATTACATCCCGGTTTTTAGATTGAATTACGACTTGGCAGAGGATTATACGCTGTTGGGAGGGGCGAGTAGCGGGCATTTGGAGCTCTTAAAAAATCATGGAATGGAGTGGGAATTGGGGCGCGTTTTGTGGTGATGTCCGCGATCAGCGGACGAGAGAATCTTGGTTCGTATCAGGGCACGACCTTCAGTCGTGCCGAAAAGCGTAAATAGGAATCGGCTTCAGCCGCTGGCCTTTTTTCGTTTGCGGAGATGAGCAGAGCAGTAAGGATATTCGTCGGCCGTCGCCGCCAAGCCCGCCTTGACGGGATTCTCATCTATGTATTCCTTATGCGCGATAAAGCTCTTTCTGTCGTTGACGCGCACTTCGGAAAATCCCCGTTGCCAGACTTCTCCGTTGAAACTCAGTTCCCTCTTGCGACGAAACGAATAATTCCCCTTGATTAGCTGCACGGCCCGCTCAATGCTGGTGTTTTCATCCACGGTGATCAGAACGTGGAAATGATCGGGCATGACCACAAACTCATGCACTCTGAATCGGCCGGCGAGAGTATAGGAACGCAGGACGTCAATTAGCAGTTCCGCAGAATCTTGCGTCTGCAACAATTGCTGGCCTTGGATGGTCTTGGAGGAAACGAAGAATGTGCGCTTGCCAGCGATGATGGCGCGGCGGTCCGAGTTCCTTGCGGGCTTGGCCATAGAACGAAGAACAGTGGCTAAAGCCGAGATTCTACTATGCCCTGACGGGACGACTGAAGGTCGTGCCCTGATACGAAGCTTACCAATCCCCATCAATGCCCCATCGGCCCGCCGCCCTGTTTCGTTGGACGCTTCATGATCAGCACCAACGGCATCACCACGGCGAACAGTATGGCCAGCAGGAAGAACGCGTCAATATACGACTGCATCGCCGCCTGTTGCTGGACCATGCCAAAGACTGCGGCGTAAGCCTGGCGCGTGGCCGTGGCGGCGTCGGCGCCAGCGGCCATCAGTCCGGCTTTGATGTTTTGCAGCATGGTCACGGCGGCTGGGTTGGAGCGCGTAACGTGCTCGGTGAGGGTGTTGGTATGCATCTGCATGTGGCGCGCCACCAAGGTGGTCACGCTGGCAATGCCGATGCTCGCCCCGATGTTGCGCATCAGGTTGAACAAGCTGGTGGCGTTGCCCATCTCGTGTTTGGGAATGGGATCGTTGGTGATGGTGGTCAGCGGAACAAACAACAGTCCCATGGACGCGCCCTGCATGAACTGCGGCCAGAAGATGTCCCAGTATCCGGCGTTCAGGTTGAGGCGTGAGAGCAAGTACAAACTGAAGCCGCAGATCGCCAGCCCGCTGGCCAGAAGCTTTCGCGGATCTACCTTGCTGACCAGGATGCCGACGAGCGGCATAAACAGGAACGATCCAAGTCCGCGCGGCAGCATGGCCATGCCGGCTTCGAGCGCCGAATAGCCCATCAGCGTCTGCAGCCAGAGCGGGATCAGCACGGTGCTGCCGTAAAGCACAAAGCCCAGCACGGTCATCAGGAACACGCCGGTGGAGTAGGTCCTGATTTTGAAAACGCTGAGATGGACCACGGGATGTTTGGTCAGCAGCTCGCGCAGCACGAAAAATCCCAGACCAAGCACGGCGACGACGGTGAGAATCACGATGGCGTGCGACGCGAACCAGTCTTCTTCCTGGCCTTTGTCCAGCATGATCTGTAGCGCGCCAATGCCCACGGCCAGCAAGCCGATGCCCCAGTAGTCCACACCGCCTTTGCCGCGCTTGATGTACGGCGGATCATGAATGTACATCATGGCCATGACCACGGCGGCAATGCCGATGGGAATGTTGATGTAGAACAGCCATCGCCAACTGTAGCTGTCAGTGATCCAGCCGCCGACCACCGGCCCCAGCATGGGCGCCACCACAATTCCCAGCGCCCAGAATGCCATGGCTTTGCCGCGCTGGGCCGGAGGAAAAGTTTCAATCAGGATGGCTTGCGAGAGCGGCTGCAGTCCGCCGCCGGTTGCGCCCTGCAGGACGCGGAAAACGATCAGCGAAGGCAGGTTCGGTGCGATGCCGCACATGAACGAAAAGATGGTAAATCCGGCAACCGAGATCAGCAGAATGTTGCGGCGGCCAAAGTGGTTGGCCAGCCATCCGGTGAGCGGCAGCACGATCGCGTTGGCGACCAGGTACGACGTCAGCACCCAGGTGGCTTCGTCGGTACTGGCGGAAAGGTTCCCGGCAATGTGCGGGAGCGAGACGTTGACCACCGTGGTGTCCAGCACCTCCATGAAGGTGCCGAGCATCACGGAGAGGGCCACGATCCACGGATTGATTACCGGTTGGCTATGCTCACTCATTACTTTATGAGCACGACCGGCAACGCCGACATCCCCGGACGCAGGAGATGATTGGGATCTTGTCCTTTGTCGATGCGGATGCGGACCGGAATCCGCTGGACGACTTTCACATAGTTGCCGGTGGCGTTTTCCGGCGGCAGCAGGCTGAAGCGCGCTCCGGTGGCTCCGCCAATGGATTCCACTTTGCCGTTGTAGTCGCGGCCATAGGCATCAATGTGGATTTTCACCGGCTGCCCCGGCTTCATGTTCTTGAGCTGGTTTTCTTTGAAGTTGGCGGTGACCCAGATGTCGTCCAGGTCAACGATGGCGAACAACGGCTGGCCCGGTTGCACCACCTGGCCGGGTTCCACGTTGCGTTTGCTGAGCACGCCGCTGACCGGCGCCACGATCTTGGTGTAGTCCAGGTTCAGCCCGGCCTGCGCGAGCATGGCCTGGCTCTTCTCGACTTCCGCCGAAGCAGCTCCGGCTTGCGCGCGGATGACCTTCATTTGCTCGGGAACGGTGCGGGCAGAATCAGCCTGGGCGCGCGCTTGCGCGGCGCGGCTTTCCGCGCTGGCCACCGACGCAATCGCGGCATCGAGCGCGGCGCGACTGGAACCGGCAGCGGCCACGGCTGCGTCATACTGCTGGCGCGAGACTTCATCTTTCTGCACCAGTTGCTCCATGCGCTTGAGGTCGGCGGTGACTTTGGTGTAGTTGGCTTGGGCTTCCTGCACGCGCGCCTGCGCGGCGATCACTTCTTTGTCCGCGGCTTTCACCGCAGCGTCGGCCGCAGCCAATTGGCTGGAACTGGTGGTGGCGGTCATCGGCACGCCCACGTTGGCCGCCGTGGAACCGGCCCTCGCGTTGGCCAAATCGGCATTGGCCTTGGCCACGGCAACTTGATAGTCCTTGGGGTCCAGCTCCACCAGCAAAGTTCCCGCCTGAACGAAATCGTTGTCTTCGTGCAGGACTTTGCTTGCCGTTCCGGAAATGCGCGCACTGATGGGATTGATGTGGCCGTCAACCTGCGCGTCGTCCGTGGATTCGCGGACGGTGTAATACGACCAAACAAAATACGTGCCGAGCAAAATCGCCGCAACAACAATGATCAACATCCACGCGCCGTGCGCGCGCAAGAAGCCGGCTGCGGGCTCGCTCTCCGCGACCGGCGCCTTTTCCTGGGATGGAAGGCCGAACGTCTCCACGGTTTCCTCTTCCGTTTCTTCCGCGACAACTCTCAGGTCCGCCACTCTACTTTCCTCCGAGAAACGATTTTGTTTGCTGCTCCGCCACACCCAGAGCTCGGGCCAGCGTCAGTTTGGCCACGTTGTTCTGGTACAGCGCCTGAATATGGGTCTCATTGGCGTTGGCCACGGCTTCCTGCGCCTGCACGACTTCCAGGCTACCGGAAACCCCGGCGGCGTAGCGGTCTTGCGCTTCTTTCAACTGCTCCGCCGCCAGTCCAATGGATTGCCGCGCCACCATCACCTGCTCATTGGATGTCTTCACATCGAGCAACGCAGCGCGAATTTCAAATTCAACCCGGTTGCGCAGGTTCTCCAGCTGCATTTTGGCCTGGCGCAAATCGGTTTCCGCCTGGTTGACGTCGGCCTTGACCTTGCCGCCCTGAAAAATGGGAATCTTGATTCCCGCCCCCAGGTTGTAAGTAGCGTCAGCTTTTCCCGGCGAGGGTCCAATCCACCCGTAAGCGCCGTTTACCTCAATCGTGGGCAAGGCTTCGCCGCGCGCGGCTTTCACCGCGAACTCCGCCACGCGAACGCGCGACACACCGGCCAGATACTCCGGACGATGGACATACGCGTGCGCCAGGGCCTGGTCAAAATTCAGCTCCGGCAGCGGCGCGTAAGGGATTGCGTCAGTCAACTCATAGGCCTGCGATACGGGCAGTCCGATCAGCCGGGCCAGCACCATCTTCTGGCGCTCAAACTGGTTCTGGCTGGCGAGCACGCGCTGCTGTTGCGCTTGCATCTGCACCTGTGCGCGAAGCACGTCAATCCCGGCGCTGACGCCGGCCTTCTTCATGTCCACCGCTTGCTGAAAAATGGTTTGGTCGGTGGTGAGCTGGGCTTTCGCCGTTTCCAGGCGCGCCGCGTTGGCCTGCGCGATCAGATATTCATTGCCCACGGCAAGCACCACCAGTTCGCGCGCATCCTGCACGGTGAAGCGCGCGACTTTCTCGTTTTCCGCGGCGGAGCGAATGCGATTCATGGCGCTGAAGTCCAGCACCGTATCGCTCATGCTGGCGCGGGCATCAAACACCCCAAACGGGCCGACAATGGGCGACGTCAGCCCCACCGGCAGCGGAATACCGAACGCCGCCAGGTTGATCTGGTTGACGCTCTCGCTGACATTGCCGCTCAGGTTCGGCAACAGCGCGCTCAAACTCCGTCGCCACTGCGCCCTCGCCGACTCGGTCTGCTCCTGCGACAGCAGCAGCGCCAGGTTGTGTTTCAGTCCGCGATCGATCGCGTCAAGAATGGAAAGCTGGATGGTCCCTGGGACCAGCTTGTCAGTGATTCCGCTTCCACTCAGCGCGTCGGTGGAGGGCGGCTGGACCGGCGTCACCGCGGGTTGCTGCTGCTCCGGGCGGTTTGAAGTGGCCACGCCGACTCCAGGAATCTGGGCCAGTCCGGGAATGGCGCCAAGCAAAACGAATGCCAGCGCTACCATTGCGCCAACTTTTGTCTGGACGGTCCAGTCTCCGCCTCGGATTTGCGGGCTTCCAATTGGGCTTAGAAAGATGGAGCGGGGCATCTCTTACCAACCTCAATAAAGTAATAAAAAGCGCTTTTTATCGGCGGCTGCAACCGCCGTTGCAGGAATTAATTAACCAGTTAGTTAGATTATCACCCCGCCGCCGAGGATGCAATTTTCAACCTGTCAGACCGGTCCCGGCGGAGGGCGAAAGCTCTGTAAGGAATAGCCCAACCATGCTCCCTGTAGCAGGAACGCCGGGCCAACAGGCCTGGGTTTTTTCTTTGCGGATATTCGAATCTGGGAAAGAACAGGAACTGGCGGTTTCGTCTGCCGGATTGGTCAGTCGCCTACGCCCACGGCGCAGAAATATGTTCGTGGACAATCTTCAGATCGCCATCTTCCTGGCGATGGAAAACGTGGGTCACACGGGCATTGTCCAAGTGCTCTTCTGAATCTTTGTGACCGTCGGCGGAAAGCTTGGCGATCTGCTCAGCGTGCAGTTGCAGGAGATACGCGGCCACGGCACAGTCCGGCCCCAGCAATTCCACTTCAATCCGGCTTACGTCAATGGTCATGCGCGCGGCGCTGGAGAGATATTCGCGCTGCCGGCGCAACACCACCAGACGCGCCGGTTCCGGGCGTTTGGACGCCGTCCCGAATACCAAGGCTACGTCGGCATAAAAGCTTTGCCACTGTTCGGTCCGTTTGGAAGCGAACAACTCCCAAAATCTCCGCACAGCGGATTCAATCTCGCCCTGGCTCAGGCGAGCGGTCAAATTGTCTGGGCACATATTGAGAAGAACTTTATCGCAAGCCGCCGCGCAGGACAATGAGGAAATGCCTGGGGAGAATCACTCCGCCGCCAATACCGCGCGCTTCACCAGCGCGATCTGCCCTGCGTGATACAGGCTGTGCTGGACGATGCCGTGGAAGAGGAAATAGAAGTCATACTTGCGGCCAGGGACAATGCGGCCCAGGTGGAGATCAGGGAATTTGCTGACCCGCTCAGCCAGTGCCCGCCCCGCAGCCAGCAGGTTGGCGACCGCAGCCTGCCATGCTTCGGGCGTCGGCGCAGGAACGGGCGGCCAATCGAGAAAGACGGAGGCTTCCGGCATGGGCCACTCTGGCATGGGTGTGCCGTCGGCGGCAGCCAGCGCGGCATGCGTCCATCCTTCAACGTGCAGCGCCAGCTCCCAGATGCTGTGTCCTTCGGCAACTGGCTTAGCCGCGGCTTGAGTGGCAGTGACGCCGGCAAGAATTTCGCTCAGTGCAGGCCCGTGCCAGGCCTTGCCTTCAAAGGCCCGGCGGAGTTGGTCGGCGATGCGGAGGCATTCGGTGTTTGCCATGACCATAGAGATGTTACGAGCGCTCCGGAGATGCACAAAAAATGGGCTGACCCCCAGGTCGTACAACTATCTGCAATAGTTTTGTCAGAGCTTTCACGATGCGTGCATCTCCGCGGCCTATCCAACAGGCCACCGTCCGTAGTAGATTAACGGGGTAATTTTTTGGGCCCCAGGTTCGCGTCACCTCTCAAATCCGGTCAAAGATGTCCATTCCCGAAACATCTGGGGCCGGCAGGCACCCCATCAAAAATCTGCATCCGAATTAGTCAAGGAGCATGAAATGTCCAAAAGAACCCTTAGCATCCTTTTGTTTGTTTGCTTAATTGCCATGGCTGCCGCTATGGCGCAAAGCCCGGCGAAGACATACGTAATCATGGCCAACGGACAGGGATCCGGCAGCACGAGTTTTGCCGCGGCCCTGGGCTCCAGCGTGATTGCGCAATATGATGCGATCGGCATTGTGGTGGCCCAATCCAGCGATCCCAACTTTGCTGCGCAGGCCGCAGCCCTCTCCGGCGTGCAGTCGGTAACTGAAGACCAGGAAGTGCAGTGGATCCCACCCAACGAAATGGCGACCGACGCCGGCGTCGCTGTCGACGATTCGGCTGTTCCGCCGCCAGATGCGTCGTCCGCGTTGCCGTTGGCCAACCATGAAAGCTTTAGTGCATTGCAATGGAACTTGCACCAGATCCACGCCGACCAGACCGCCGACAACGGCGATCGCGGCAACACCGTGGCGCGCGCCCGCGTCGCCATCCTGGATACCGGCATCGTCGCCAGCCATATTGACATTGCGGCTAACCTGAACCTGGGACTGAGCCGTTCATTTGTGCCCACCGAACCCAGCTTTATCTACCCCTCGAACGGCACTTTCAGCCACGCGACCCACGTGGGTGGCATTGTGGCCGCGCCCATTAACGGAATCGGCACGCAGGGCGTTGCCCCCAAGGCCGAACTGGTTTCCGTGAAAGTGCTGCGCGACTCCGGCAGCGGTTCCTTCGCTTCTGTGATCGCCGGCCTGGAATACGCTTCTGGCCCGCTGGTCCATGCAGACGTGGTCAACATGAGCCTGGGCGCCACCTTTGACCGCAACAACGCAGGCGGCGGCAACGGCACCGCTCAGTTGATCTCAGCCCTGAACCGCGCCGTCAACCACGCTACTGCAAATGGCACGCTGATTGTCAGCTCCGCCGGAAACAATGGTCTGGATCTGAACAGCCGCATCTTCACCGTACCAGCACAGTCGGGTAACGGCATGGCCGTCTCCGCCACCGGCCCCATCGGCTTTGGCGTGTTCGGCTTCAATGCCGTTTTCGACCGTCTGGCCTCCTACAGTAACTTCGGTCAATCGGTGATCAACGTTGCGGCGCCCGGCGGCGACGCGGTATTTACTCCTCAAAGCCAGGTTTGCCACGTCGGCCCGGTCATCACAAACTGTTTCGTTTTTGACTTTGTGCTCAGCCCTGGCGGAAAGCTCGGCGCCAGCAACCGTTACTTCTTTGCCATTGGCACATCCATGGCCGCACCCCACGTCTCCGGCGAAGCGGCCTTGATCGTGGGCAAGTTCGGCCACATGGCGCCCGCCCAGTTGAAGGCGCTCATCGAGCACTCGGCCGATGACATCCTGAAACCAGGCGCCGATCCGCAGTCCGGCAAAGGACGCATCAACGCCCTCGCCGCTCTGCAGTAACTTTCAACCCCTCAAACGTAAAACAAAAAAGGCGGGACCAGAAATGGTCCCGCATTTTGTTGCGAAGATCTGTCTATCGGTCTATGCCAGCACGTACTTGCCGGCTTCCGTAAGCCGGTTGGCAATCTGCTGGGTCAGGGCGATCACATTGACCGGCTCGTGCTTGAAGAGCCGCCGCAGGATCACCAGTTGCGTGCGCATCATGTCGCCTTCGGCCACCGCCGCCACGACCCTCCGCGCCGCGCCTTCTATCTTCAAGATGGACTCCGACAAGCTGACCTGGCACATGGCGATGGCCAACTGGGACTTGGCTTCACCCTGGCGCTCAATCAGCTTCAACGTGCGCAGCACGGTGGAATCCATGGCGAACGCTTCAATCACCATGTCAGCGATTGCGCCCAGGATTTCCTGCTGGTTCTCCAGGTCCATCATGTATTTCTGCGCCGCGGCGCCGGCCAGCATGAGCCCGGCTTTCTTGCAGTTGGAAACCATGACGCGCTCGGCGGAGAGAGGCCCTTCCGGCGCCTCCGGTGTAGCTCCGGACATGACTTCTTCCGTGAGTTTCTTGATGGCCGGCATCAGGGCCAGTTGGCCCTTCATGGCCCGCTTGAGCAGCCATCCGGTAATGATCATGCGGTTGATCTCGTTGGTGCCTTCAAAGATGCGGTTCACGCGCGAATCGCGATACGCCCGCTCCGCCGGATACTCTTCCACAAAGCCGTAGCCGCCGTAGATCTGGACGGTCTCGTCCACCACGAAGTCCAGCATCTCCGAGCCAAAGACTTTCAGGATGGAGCATTCCACCGCGTACTCTTCAATGTTCTTGGCCGTTTCCTTGTATGCGGTGGGCGAGTTCTTGTCGATCTCCTGCATGGCGGCGTCAATCATACCCACCGTGCGGTAGGACATGCATTCGCCCGTGTACACGCCCACGGCCATGCGCGCCAGCTTCTCTTTGATCATGCCGAAGTCAGACAGGTTCTTGCCGAAGGCCTTGCGCTGCTTGGCATAGCCAATGGAGTTGTTCAGCGCGTTGCGCGCGCCACCGATCACGCCGGCGCCCAATTTGAATCGGCCAATGTTCAGCGTGTTGAACGCGATGACATGCCCTTTGCCGATTTCTCCCAAGAGGTTCTCCTTGGGCACGCGGCAATCGTTCAAGATGATCGGCGTAGTCGAAGATCCGCGGATACCCATCTTCTTTTCTTCGGCGCCGGACTGGAAGCCCGGGAAGTTGCGTTCGACGATGAACGCCGAGAATTTCTCGCCGTCAATCTTCGCGAAAATGATGAACACGTCGGCAAAGCCGCCGTTGGTGATCCACATTTTCTCGCCGTTCAGGATCCACTCTTTGCCGTCGGGTGAGAGCACGGCCTTGGTGCGGGCGTTCATGGCGTCAGAAGCGGACGTTGATTCCGACAACGCGTACGCCGCCACCAGTTCACCCGACGCCAGCTTGGGCAGGTACTTGGCCTTCTGCTCCGCCGTGCCAAAGTACACGATGGGCAGCGTGCCGATGCCCACGTGCCCGCCAAAGGCCACGCTGAAGCTGCCGGAAACGGAAATATGTTCGTTGATGAGCGCCGAGGAGATCTTGTCCATGTCCGAGCCGCCGTACTGCTCCGGAATGTCCACATTGGCAATGCCGATCTCGCAGGCCTTCTTGATTAGCCCGCGCGTGACGGCAAACTCCTTGTGCTCAATCTTCTCAATGTTGGGAATGATCTCGTTTTTCGCGAACTCCTGCGTGGTCTGGACGATCTGCAGGTGCTCCTCAGTGAGATCTTCCGGAGTAAAGACCTGGTCGGTGGTGTGCTCTTCAATCAGAAAACTTCCACCCACCAGCTTGGTCTTGCTTGGGACTGCGATTGTTGCCATATTCTCTCCTTATTAACCACAGAGGATGCAGAAGGACTATTTTCTGTAATCCCGAACCTGCGGGTTGTGCAGGTGAGGGAACCCTATAACCTCGAAAGCCCCAATCGAGACACCCTGACACCGTACTTGGCGATAGGGATCTCTCGCTCCGCTCGAGATTTCAGAAAAATGCTCGTCCGTGTTCCTCTGTGTCCCTCTGTGGTATTGAACTCATTGCACGTTCTCGATAACTCCGGCCGCTCCCATGCCCCCGCCGATGCACATGGTCACGATTCCGTATTTCGCATTTCGCCGTTTCAGCTCACGGATAATCGTCGCCGTAAGCTTGGCGCCGGTGCACCCCAGCGGATGGCCCAGGGCCACCGCGCCACCGTTGGGATTGATTTTGGTAATGTCCAACCCGGCTTCCTTGATCACCGAGAGCGCCTGCGCGGCGAAGGCTTCATTCAGCTCGAACACCGCAATATCTTCAAGTTTCAGGCCAGCCATTTTCAAAACCTTGGGAATGGCATACACCGGGCCCAGCCCCATTTCTTCCGGCTTGTAACCGGCGGTGGCAAAGGCCACAAAACGCGCTAATGGTTTGATGCCCAGTTGCCTGGCCTTGTCAGCGGACATTACCACCGCGGCCGCGGCGCCGTCAGAAGTCTGCGACGAGTTCCCTGCGGTGACCGTGCCGCGCGCATGAAATGCCGGCTTCAGGTTGGCAAGCGCTTCCGGCGTGGTGTCGGCACGCGGGCCTTCGTCCACCTTGAAGGTGATGTCAATCCGTTTGGGCTTGGAGCCGTTGGGCGTGGTGAAGCTGACGGGAACGGGAACAATCTCGTCTTCAAACTTTCCGCCCTGGATCGCCGCCAGGGCTTTCTGGTGGCTGTTGTAGGAAAATTCGTCCGCCTGTTCGCGCGTGATGCCGAACCGTTTGACCAGCCGCTCAGCCGTCAAGCCCATGGAAAGATAAGCGTCAGGGTAATTGCCGACGAGCCAGGGATTCGCGGAAACCTTGTGGCCACCCATGGGAATCATGCTCATGGATTCCGTGCCGCCGCCAATAGCAATCTCCGCGCGGCCGGACATCACGGAATCCGCCGCCAAGGAAATGGCCTGCAAGCCGGACGAGCAGAAGCGATTGATGGTCATGGCGGAAACTTCCACCGGCAGACCGGCGCGCAGTGACGCGATGCGGGCCACGTTCATCCCCTGCTCGGCTTCCGGCGTGGCGCAGCCGATGATCACGTCTTCAATCTCTTTGGGATCAACTTGCGGCACGCGCTCCAGCGCGCCTTTGATGGCCACGGCGGCCAGGTCGTCAGGACGGCTGGCGCGCAATGTCCCTTTGCCGGCCTTGCCGACGGCGGTACGTACTGAACTTACGATTACGGCTTCACGCATAATAGCTCCTAGCTTCTAGCGGCTAGCTTCTCATGCTGGTGTTTGACGATTTCGTCCTCTGCGTTGAAAGATCGCAACACAGATCCAAGCGAAAAACGAGTAAACGATATAGTTGACGCAAATGGCCATCGTCCAATAAAGAGGATCTCCAAAATGACCGTCATGGACACCGCCAGTTGCGATGAAAGCGAAAGCAAGTCCTGGCGCAAGGAACGGACTTTTCGGGAGAGCATAAAAGGCTGCTGTGGCGATGGCGGTCAGCACGGCCCCGAAAACCATTCCCAACTTCAACGAGCTCGCTTTTGTTTTCATCTCTTTGAACCCAAGTGCCGCCCCTACCGGGCTCGACTCTTCTCTCCGCATTCCCAGGCCTTACGGCCTGGGCTACCGTTATTTCGCGCCTGCGGCGCTGGGATCATCGTTAACCTGACATCCCAGCCGTCTCCACGCAGCACTGTTGCTTCGGCTTTCTCCGTGCCTCCGCGTCTCCGTGGTAGGTTTGCCTTTCCGATGTCCCGATGTCCCGATCAACCGATCTAATTCCTCAACGGTTTCCCGGTCTTCAACGTGTACTGAATTCTTTCCTGCGTCTTCTTCTCTCCGCACAGTGACTTGAAACCTTCACGCTCCAGATCCAGGATGTACTGCTCGCTCACCGGAGTACCCGGCGTAACGTTGCCGCCGCACAGGATCTCGGCCACCTTGGTTCCCACCTTTACGTCGTGGTCGCTGATGTATTCGGCCTGACGCATTAGATGGATGCCCAGCTTCAAAGTCGCAAGCATGTTCTCGCCGGGCGCGGGCAGGTCCGTGCGAGGGACCGGGGCCTTGTAGCCGCTGCGGGCCAGTTCCATCGCGCGCTCTTTGGCGTCGGCCAGGATGCGTTCGCGGTTCATGCTGATCAGGTCGCCATCGGAGAGGAAGCCCAGAGCGCGGGCTTCCGCGGCCGAAGTTGACACCTTGGCCATGCCCACAATTTCAAACGCGCGCTTGAGTCCTTCAAACACTTCCACAGTTTCGCCGCGACCGTCCGGACGCACGGCGTGCGCATTGTCCAGCGCGCGCAGCAGCATCTCTTTGCATCCGCCGCCGCCGGGGAGCAGGCCCACGCCCACTTCCACCAGGCCCATGTAAAGTTCCGAGTGAGGCTGGCGGGCCGCGGAGTGCAGGTTGATTTCGCAGCCGCCGCCCAGCGTCATGCCGAAAGAAGCCGTGACCACCGGGCGCGAGCAGAACTTGATGGCCTGGGTCATGCCCTGGAACTGTTTGATGGCCAGATCAACTTCGTCCCATTCTTCTTCCTGAACGGCCAGCATCAGCATCATCAGATTGGCGCCGACGGAGAAATTGCCGGAGTCGCCGGTGATGACGAAAGCCTCAAACTGGTCGCCGATGCCGCCGGTCTTGAGCGACTGGGTGACCATCTGTACGATGTCGCCGCCCAGGGCGTTCATCTTGCTGTGAAATTCAATGCAGCCCACGCCGTCACCCAGATCAATCAGTGACGCGCCCGCATTCTTCTTCACCACGCCGTGGGACTTCTTCGCGGCCTGCACCGACCACACGCCTTCGGCAACTTCCACCGGACGGTACTTGCCGGTGCGGAGATCAAAATAGGCGCGGCCGGAGGGCGAAGCAGGATCGTCCTTGTACCACGTCTTCGTTCCGCCACCGGCAGCCAGCAGCTTTTCCACGTTCTTGGAAACCGGCTTGCCTTCCGTCTTCATTTTGACCACGGTGGCTTCCACGCCGGCCATGTCCCAGACTTCAAACGGCCCCACTTCCCAGTTGAATCCCATGCGCATGGCCTGGTCGATTTCCACGACCGTGTCAGCGATTTCAGGAATACGGTTGGCCGAGTACGTAAACATTTCCGAGAGACTTGACCAGATGAACTTGACGGCCTTGTCTTTCGGGTCGCCGTTCAGGACGGCGCGCAGGCGCTCGCCCATATCTTCAATAGGCTTGGCCATTTCCAGCGCGGGGAACTTGGGCTTCTGCGCGGTGTGGTATTCAAGGGTCTTCCAGTCAATGGCCTGCTTTTCTTCGGAAGTAGAACCGCCCTGCGCGCTCTTCACCTTTTTGTAGAAACCGGCTTTGGTCTTGTCGCCCAACAGCTTCTTCTCAATCATCTGGTTGAAGAACTCGGGCAGCTTCAGGTCAGAGCGCTCGTCCTGCACGTTCTTGCTGAAGTTTTTTACCACGCTGGCCAAAACGTCCAGGCCGACCAGATCCAGCGTGCGGAACGTGGGGTTCTTGGTCCAGCCGCCGCTGCTGGTGAGCGCGTCAATTTCTTCAACGGTCAGGTCCATCTCCTGCATCAAGCGGAAGACGTTGAGCCCGGCATATGTACCAATGCGGTTGGCGATGAAGTTGGGCGTGTCTTTGGCAACAACGATTCCCTTGCCCATACGCACGTCGCCGAAATGCGAGACCGCGGAGATGGCGGCGGGGTCGGCTTCCGGAGTGGGGATAATTTCCAGCAGGCGCATGTAGCGCGGCGGATTGAAAAAGTGCGTGCCAAACCAGTGGCGGCGGAAGTCATCGCCCATCTCCAGCGCGATACTGGCCACCGGCAGGCCGCTGGTGTTCGTCGTGACAATGCTGCCCGGCTTGCGCACGGCTTCCACCTTCTTAAGCAAAGCCCGCTTGATCTCCAGGTTCTCAGCCACGGCTTCCACGATCCAGTCAGCGTCGGCCAGCAACTTCATGTCGTCATCAAAGTTGCCGATGGTGATCAGCTTCTCCAGGCCCTTTTCAAAAAACGCTGCGGGCTTGGACTTGACGGCGGCGTCCAGCCCGGCGGCAACAATCTTGTTGCGCGCGTTTTTGTCCGTGCTTTGAGCGGCGTCCGGCGGAACAATGTCCAGCAGCACGCAGCGCACCCCGGCGTTGGCAAAGTGGG
>JBGPLR010000001.1:0-26929 GCA_041486545.1 Terriglobia bacterium | reverse complement strand
TATTGTTATGCCGGACGTTTACAGCAAAGACCCCGCAGTGGTGCTGCATGAGCGCTTTCTCAAAGTGCAGGGAACGGTGCAGAACCAGGACGGCATCGTGCACCTGAAAGCGCAGAAAATCCTGCCGCTGTTTGTGACCGAAGCGGAGACGCAATCGCACGACTTCCATTGACGCCGGCGGGCGGGAATGTAATCAGAATGATTCCGGCACGCCTTACGATTGGCCAGCATCACGGCGTGACTATAGAATGCTGTGGAGCACATGACCAACAAACGGGCACTGATCACCGGAATCACGGGGCAAGATGGTTCTTATCTGGCCGAGTTTCTCCTGCAAAAAGGTTACGAAGTGCATGGGTTGAAGCGGCGCGCGTCGTCGTTCAACACCGAACGCATTGACCACCTGATGCAGGACCGCAATTTCGCGGGGAAGCGGCTGTTTCTGCACTTCGGCGACATGACCGATTCCAGCAACCTCACGCGGATCATCCAGCGCGTCCAGCCGGATGAGATCTACAATCTGGCGGCGCAGAGCCACGTTGCGGTGTCATTTGAAGAACCCGTGCACACGTCGGATGCGGACGCGCTGGGTCCGCTGCGCGTGCTGGAAGCCATCCGCATGCTGGGGCTGGTCAACAAGACCAGGTTCTACCAGGCGTCGAGTTCAGAACTGTACGGCAAGGCGCAAGAGGTCCCGCAACGGGAGACCACGCCGTTTTACCCGCGATCGCCGTACGGGGTGGCAAAACTGTACGCGTACTGGATCACGGTGAACTATCGCGAAGCTTATGGAATCTTTGGCTGCAACGGGATCCTCTTCAATCATGAATCGCCGGTGAGAGGAGAAACTTTTGTTACGCGGAAGATTGCCCGCGGCCTGACCCGCGTGAAGATGGGCCTGGACGACTGCTTGTATCTTGGCAACCTTGACGCCAAGCGCGACTGGGGACACGCGCGCGATTACGTGGAAGCCATGTGGCTGATCCTGCAGCACGAGGAGCCCGAGGACTTTGTGATCGCCACGGGAATCCAGCATTCGGTGCGGGACTTTGTCATGGCGACGGCGGCGGAACTTGGGATGAAACTGAAATGGCAGGGCTCGGGCGTGCAAGAAGAAGGATTCGACGAGAAGACCGGGGCCCGTGTGGTGGCGATTGAACCGCGATACTTCCGTCCCGCCGAAGTGGAGAGCTTACTGGGCGATCCTACCAAGTCCTGGGAAAAACTTGGCTGGAAGCCACGCACCAGCTTCTCCGAACTGGTTAAGGAGATGGTGCACAAGGAAGTGGCCAGAGCGGAATTTGAAAAGCTGCGTCCCCAGCCGTGACGGACAATCTACAACGAGAGACCATCTGTTATTCCACAAAACAGGGAAATCCTAGTACAGCTGAACTACAGGACACTTGACGCGCGTGTATGGCGATGTACTGCTTCGTTGTTGATTCGCTTATTAGAATGCGTTATCATGAGTTGCGCCTCAGGGTGTTAAGCAATGTAGATCATTGAAAACACAGCAATTAGCAACTGGCAGCCAGCAACTAGCCAAGGCAAAAACAGCCGCAACCGCTCTGCCGAATCGATTGGGACCTGATTGGGATCGACGCCGGCTAAGTCCTTTGTTTATTGGGACCATTGGGATGAATAGGGAGGGGTGGGGGTATCCCAATTGAGACCTCCAGGCTGTACCAGATTGCACATTGCCACGGATGGCAATCGAGTAATCTGAAAGGGCCAACAGCCATCACTCTGGGAGGAATCGCGTAAGAGCGTTGGAATCCTAGTTGAGGGAAATGGGGGAGGGGTAAAGAGATTGCCAAAATCGCCGGAATTGCCACGAACTTAGTGGTTGGAGCGTGAGGGAGTGATGAGCATCGGCAAGAACGTTGGTTGGGGCGTCAAGCTGATTTCTCTTCTGTTGATTATTGGCGGTCTGGCAGGCATTGCCATGGGCCTGTGGACTGAAATTCAAACCCTTAGGCAGCTGGGCATTCATCCGCGCCCTTCTCTGGCTATTCTTGGACTTTTCATTCTACTTTTTGGTTGGTGCGTCTGGACAGGTCTTGCCCTGTGGAAAGGAAATCCGAGAGCATTCACGTGGGCGAAAATCATTTTTACTGCGCAGATCCTCAACTTTACTGTGCCAGGCATTTCGTTCGATGGGTTTTACACCGGACTGCGGGTCTATGTGATGGTTAGCCAGCTTGCGCCAAACATCCGCGTCGGCTTCGACGTTGAAACGGGCATACATTTCCTGTTTTCCGATGAAATTACCAACTGGCTATTTGGCGTAAATTTTGTGGCGATCGCCGCTCTAGCTTGTCTCTTGCGGGAGATCCCCCAGAGTAAAAGCGCGCGGCCAGATAGGTTGGGACTGATCTAACAAGCAATTTTTCTTTTTTGGGAGGTGATGGCATGCAACACGCTGGAGTACGACCAAGACTACGAGACGCCCTGGCGATGAGCATGGTGCTGGTGACCGCGGGCTTTGGAGCGGCCCAGGCGGGCGGTCCGGCCACGGCCGCTGCAACGCCGGAAGTCCACCTTCAGGTTTGTTGCCGATCGCTGACCAAGTGGGGCAGTTCGCGGAACCCGCTGCTGCGGGGCCTGAATCTGACGATTGTCAGCAGGCTGCACCATTGTTACGTGGATTTTCCCGCCGGCGTGATCGTGCCGGGTTTCGGGGCGCCGGTGCAGACTGCAGGGATCCATCCTCTGGAAGCCAACAACGTGAACAAGCAGCCGAATCTGGACCAGAGCGCTGACAACTCTGATCGCGGAGGCTATTGCAAGCCGGTGAAGGATGCCACACCGGAGAAGATCAAGCTTCTGGCGAAAGAGATTGCCGGCGGGATTTGTAACTCATGCGCAGAGAATTACCGCAACCGGGCTTTCAAGAACTGCTTCAACAACAGTAATACGTACGTCTATGACCTGCTGAGTGGCGCGGGAATGACGCCGCCGCAGATGAAGGGCGCTCCGGGCTTCCGGGCCCATCACGATTGCGGCCACGGCACTACCGCGAGTTCCCAAGATCGCAAGGGAGCCAAGCCTTGAGGACGGTGCTGATCATTGCTATGGCCTTGCTCCAGACCCCGGACAAAGCCACACAGTTCCCCGGACTTCCCGAGCTGACGGCTTTTTCCAAGGGCGCGGACACCGAGCTGCTGGCCTACTACTCGAATGCCAATGTTGTCATGCTGATGAAGAAAGGCGAGTCTGTCCCGCTGGCGTTGGAGACGCGGATGGCCGAGATCAAGGGCTGCTGCGCTCATCGCGCAACGCCGGCGCTGTCACATCGGGGAGAAAGAATCGCTTACGTGCACGTGCTGGCCGGGACGCCAAGACGGGAGGCCATCGCTGTTTTTGACGTGGCAACGGGAAAATCCGTAGATGTCTTTGAGGCAGCGGCCGTTTGGAGTGTTGCCTGGTCGCCGGATGACAGCCGGCTGGCCGCAGTCGCTGATGGGGACCCTGCACAGGGCCGCAGCATTTACCTGATTGCTCCGGAACCAGCCCAGTCCGCCGAGCGACTGCATCCAACGCTCGAAATTAAGGATGTGGGCTACCAGGTTTCCAACTATTCGACGCCATCGTGGGCGCCTGGGGGCAGACGGCTGGCGCTGGAGTTTCGGCGGCGCGGCATGGGAGCCGGGAACAGCTCAGCCGGCGCAATCGGAATCGTGGATCTAGAGACGAAAGGCGTGAAAGAGCTGGCCGAAGGAGTGGAGCCTTCGTGGTCCCCGGTGGGCGATGACGTCGCCTACTTCACGCGCAACCGGAAGAGCTGCTTCGCCATCCGGGAGAGCACGGGAGAAAAACGATTGCTCTTTACCGTGGGCAAGCAGGGCGCCGGGAGGGGCCGCGGCCCGCTGTTCTTTCCGGTTGTGTGGTCACCAGACGGAAAACAGTTGCTTTTCCATCAATGGGTGGATCCTGACTTAGTGACTGATATCTATAAGCTTGATCTGGCTATGGGAAAATCAAGAAAGGTGGGCCGTTCAGAGGTTCAGGTAGTGAATTGGCGACTGCCGAACTGAGAATCCAAGTCTTTCTTAAGACTCCATGTAACTTGCTGAATATAAAGTACATGGACAAAATACGGCAATTACCATCGTAATCGCCGGACAGTGTTCTTTAGGACGATCCTGGACATGTCTTAGGTATGATCATCCCGTTCCACCACCTCCCCAGGACTTGCGTGGTTCTTACCTATGCAAGAGAACATATTAACGACTCCCGAGGATGCCGCCACGCCTGCCGCGACAGGCACGTCTGCCACTCCGCGCACGGACCGCCTTGAACTGGTGAAGGAGTTGCCGCGGGGCAGCATTGGCGTGGTCCACCAGGCCAGAAGTCCGCTTACCGAGCGGGTGACCGCGCTGCGCCAGTTTGAGGTACCGCAATGGCTGGACGACGTCAGCGAACTGCTGAACCGGATCGTGGCCGAAGCCCGGGCTGCCAGTGCGCTGGACCATCCGAATATCGCGCATCTGTACACCTGCGGCTACAAGGATTTCACCGTTTTCGTAACGGCGGAGTTCGTAGAGGGCCAAAACCTGAAAGAGGTGATGGCGGCGCGCACGCCGGACCTGAATGAAGTGCTGGCCATCGCCAAAAAGCTTTGCGCGGCCTTGGACTTTGCTCACAGCAAGGGCGTAGTCCACCATTTCTTGAATCCGACCAACATCAAATTGCTGCCCGATGGCACGTTGAAAGTCCTGGATTTTGGGCTGCTGCGGGACAAGAACCTGCTTTCACAAACGCCGGTCAAGAAGCTGGAAAACGCGCCGTATCTTTCACCGGAAGAAGTCAAGAACAAGCCGGCGGACCGTGCGGGCAACTGGTTCACCGTATCGACGATTCTGTACGAGTTGTACACCACGCGCAGCCCGTTTTACGGCAAGCATCTGGGCGAAGTAGACCGCGCCATCACGGACTCCATGCCGCATCCGCTCAACGTAGCGAACGGACGCGTGCCGGAAGCGATTTCCCGAGTGATTCTGAAAGGGCTTTCCAAGAACCCGGCAGAGCGTTTCCAGAGCGGACAACAGTTGGTCGCCGCGCTGGAACAGGCCATGAGGGAGCCGCGCACGGCGCCGGTGAAGCCGGCTACAGGAAAAGTTCCAACTGCAAACTCCACAGGCCAGTTTTCGGCAAACCAGTTTGGGACGGGATCGTTTTCCGCGGCGCAGTTCAACGCCAATTCGACGCCGCCAAAGACTGCGACCAGTCCGGGCACGACCAAGAGCCGCGTGCCGCCTCCGCCGACTTCAGCGAGGGTGACGGTAAACACATCCAACCACTGGAAGCTGGTGGGCGCTGTGGTGGGAGGACTGCTGGTGGTCGGCGCGCTGGCCATGTTCTTCCAGCGAAAGCCGAGCGATCTTGCGGTGGAATCCCAAGTTGGACAGGCGCCCGCGCCACACGCGACGACGCCGGGCGCAAGGACGCCGGCCGCGAACACACCGCCGTTTACGCAGAACCAGCCGGTGGCAACAGTTTCCGAGGAACCGCAGTCTTCCGGCCGGACGCGTTCCAGCAAAGCGGCCAGAAACGCGGCACGTGTGCCGCAAGTCATGACCCAGCCGGCCCCGACTACGGCCGCGGAAGGCCAACTTGCGGTTACGTCCACTCCGTCCGGAGCTACCGTGGAAATTGAAGGACGAGCGGGCCAATCCTGGAAGACGCCGCAAGTTGTAGGACCACTGAGCCCCGGCACGTACAAAGCCACGTTCAGCCGGCCAGGGTACACATCGGAAACGCGCAGCATACAAGTCAGCGCCGGTGGCCGCGCCAATCTTGACGTCCGCCTCAACGCGGTCAAAGGATTTGTGAACGTCGCCAGCACGCCTGCGGGCGCCAGCATATTTGTGGATGGCCGTGACACCGGCAAGGCGACGCCCACGGAATTGATGCTTGATCCTGCGGCGCACAGCATTGCCGTCCGCAAGCCCGGCTATCTGGACGCCAACACGCAAATCAATCTGGTTGCGGGGCAGGCGGCTGGCTATGCACCAAACTTGATGGTGGCGGGCCGCACGGACAACATCAAAGTGAAAGGCGGCGGCGTAGGCAAGATCTTCAACAGTGGGGGATCGGCGCAAGGTATGTCGCGCATTGAAATCAAGAGCGAGCCGAAAGGCGCGCAGGTTCTTATCAACGGTTTAGCGCTGCAAAAAACCACTCCGCTGGAGATTGAAGTGGAAGCCGGCAACTACGACATCGTGCTGCAAAAGGACGGTTACAAGCCGTGGCACGAAAACGCAATTGTGGGGATTGACGACCGGATCAAAATCTCCAAATCTCTCGCCCGGTAGAAAGTTTCCGGGCGTCTGGCCGTGGGCGGCACATGGGTGCCGCCCGTGTTTATTGCCAACGGCCCAGTACGGCTTATCTACACCTGTCGCATGCTTCTGCCCGCCTTATTTGTTCCAGGGCATGACGCGTGGCTTCCTCCTTGCAACGGCGTTCTACAAAAGCCCAAAGACAACGCTTTGCCGGCCTGGCGAACGGAAAGCCACAATTGCCCGGCCAAGCAAGACCGGTGCGGGACGTTGCCCGCTTTTGAGGCCTTAGCACGGATGAGGCGCGGGGCGTGACCAGTTTGTCCGCTACAATGGTAACTGGGGTGATTACAGGAGCTTGTCCAAGTTGAATTCAGCAATTCGCAATATCGCCATTATCGCGCACGTTGATCACGGCAAGACCACGCTGGTAGACGCCATGCTTCGCCAAAGCGGCGCGTTTCGCGCCAATGAGGCCGTGGTGGATCGCGTGATGGATTCCAATGCTCTGGAGCGGGAGCGCGGCATCACCATCCTGGCCAAGAACACCGCCATTCTTTTTCACGACGTGAAGATCAATATTGTGGACACGCCGGGCCACAGCGACTTTGGCGGGGAAGTGGAACGCGCGCTGAAAATGGTGGACGGCGTTATGTTGCTGGTGGATGCCAGCGAAGGCCCGTTGCCGCAAACGCGTTACGTGCTGAGCAAAGCGCTGGAAGCCGGACTGCCTCCGGTGGTGGTGATCAACAAGATTGACCGCCCGGACGCGCGCTCCCAGGAAGTCCTGAACGAAATTTACGACCTGTTCATTGATCTGGACGCCAAGGAAGACCAGCTCGATTTCCCTGTGCTCTATACCAACGCCAAGGCCGGTACCGCGTCGGCCGATATGAATGTTGCCGGGGAAAACTTGCGCCCGTTGTTTGACGCCATTCTAACAACGATTCCGCCGCCCGCTGGCGACGCCGCCAACGCGTTGCAGATTCTCGTCGCCAACCTGGACTACAGCGACTATCTCGGCCGCATGGCCATTGCCCGCGTGTTCAACGGCACGCTGCATGCCGGAGAAGAAGTGGCCATCGCCAAACTGGGCGGCGCGTTCGAAAAAGTAAAGATCACCAAATTGTTTTCCTTTAGCGGGCTCAAGCGTGTGGACATTGAGAAAGCCGAAGTCGGCGACATTGTGGCCATTGCCGGAGTGGAAGGCATCAACATCGGCGAAACCATCACCAATGTAGAGAACCCGGCGCCGCTTCCGCACATCGCCATAGACGAGCCGACCATCGCCATACAGTTTTCCGTGAATACGTCGCCCTTTTCCGGACGCGACGGCACCTACGTGACTTCGCGCAATTTGCGCGACCGCCTGGAGAAAGAGCTGCTCACCAACGTTTCCCTGCGCGTGGAAGAGGCTGACAACACGGATTCTTTCAAGGTCTTGGGCCGGGGCGAACTGCAGCTCGCTATTCTGATTGAGACCATGCGCCGGGAAGGTTTTGAGCTGGCCGTAGGCAAGCCGGAAATCGTCACCAAGCGGATTGACGGCAAGCTCATGGAGCCGCAGGAAAAGTTGATGGTGGATATTCCGGAAGCGTTCATCGGCGTGGTGATTGAAAAGCTGGGATCGCGCAAAGGCCACATGCTCAAGATGCACAACCACGGCTCCGGCCGCGTGCGCCTGGAATTCACCATCCCCAGCCGGGGCATGATTGGCCTGCGCTCAGAGCTGCTCACGGAAACCCGCGGCACGGTGATCTTGAATTCGCTCTTTGACGGTTACACCGAATGGCTGGGCGAAATCCCGCATCGCATGACCGGGGCCCTGGTGTCCGACCGCGGCGGGCACTCCACCGCCTATGCCTTGTGGAGTTTACAGGAGCGAGGCGTGCTGTTTGTCGGGCCGGGCGTGGAGTTGTATGAAGGAATGATCGTCGGCGAGAACGCGCGCGAAGTTGACCTGGACGTAAATGCCGTCCGCGAAAAGAAGCTGACCAACATGCGCTCTTCCAGCGCGGACGAAGCGATCCGCTTGATTCCGTTCAAAAATCTGACGCTTGAGCAGGCCATTGAGTTCGTCGCCGACGATGAGCTGGTGGAAGTCACGCCCAAGAACCTGCGGCTGCGAAAGAAGATCCTGCATGCCAACCGAAGGCCGAAAAAGAATGCTGCGTTGCCGACGAACGCGCCGGCTGTGGTGTAAGGCCGCTGATTACACAGATGCGCGCAAATCAAGAGCGCAATGGCCGCGAATCCACGCGAATTGAAACGAATCAGAACAAGTTCAAGATTGATTCGTATTTATTTTGCGCAAATTCGCGGCTAGGTTGTTCTGCCGTCTGCGTTCATCTGCGCAGATCTGCGGCTACTCAAGCTGTTTTCCCCTTGTCTCCGGCAGCTGCGTTGCCATCACCATTGCCAGGAGAAAAGCCACGGCGCAAATGGTAAAGGCCCAGCTCAGACCGTGAGCGTCGGCCACGCGGCCAATCGTGTAGGGAGCAACGCAACTCAGTGCGCGCGCGCCGTTGTATGTGAAACCCAAAGCGCGCGAACGCACGCGAGTAGGGAAGATCTCACTGCCCACGATGCCCGATCCGGCAAAGAACCCGGTGCCAAAGAATCCTACGAATACTCCCAGCACCAGAATCAGCCACTGGGTCCGGGCCGCGGCGTAAGCGGGGATGAGCAGCGCCGCGCATAAAGTGAACAGCACCAATGATCGGCGGCGGCCCAGCCGGTCGGCGATCCAGCCATAGCAAAGATAGCCGGGAAACATGCCGAGCAGGTTCAGCGTCACCAGCAGCGTGGTGGTGTTCATCAGGCCGAAGCCGCGGCCGCCTTTGTCCACCGGCAAAGTCAGGTAGGGAGGCATCCAGCTGAAGAGTCCCCACCAGGCGAACAGTCCAAAGATGTTCAAGAGCAGCAGGACGATGGTGTTCTTGCGCATGCCGGGAGAAAAGATCTCAGAGAATGGCGCAGCCTCTTGCTTGGCGCGCTGCTGCTTCCACATCTCGGATTCGGGAACACTCTTGCGAATCCACAAAGTGACCAGCGCGGGAAGCAAGCCGACCAGGAATACCAGGCGCCAGGTCTGGTGCATGAAATCGTGTTTGGAAGGGTCCTGGGGAAAAATCCGCAAGAATAGTCCCGTAACCAGCGCTGCGGACGCCAGTCCCCAGGCCCACGCGCTTTGCACGATAGCGATGGCCTTCGCGCGCAGGTTCACCGGCCAGGTTTCGGCGACCAGCGTTGCGCCGGTGTTCCATTCGCCACCCATCCCCAGGCCCAGCGCGAAGCGGAAGAAAATCAGCACGCCAAGGGAAGTGGAAAGCCCGGAACCCAGCGAGCAGACCGAGTAAGTAAGAATGCTCAGCATCAGTGCCTTGGTCCGTCCGATGCGGTCGGCGATGAACCCGAACAACACGCCGCCAATGCCGGACGCCAGCAACATGAATGCGTTAGGCAAGCCGGCGGTGGCTTTGTCATGGATGCCCAGCGCCAGCATCACGTGGACTTGGACGTTGCTGTAGAGCAGAACGTCAAATCCATCCAGCCCCCAGCCCAGCGCGGCTGCGACCAGCGTGCGTTTCTGCGCGGACGTGACTTCTGAGAACGGGACTGTGGCGGTGGCCATGGGCGGGGGAATTCTATCAGGAGACTTAACCACAAAGGACACAAAGGTTCACAAAGGCGTGTTCGAACTGCTACGGAGTACCTTTGTGTTCCTTCGTGTCCTTTGTGGTTCCTGGTTTCAGTAGTAGCGCAAGGTATCGCTCCGCCCGCTTCACGTCTTTCCCAATCTGTTCTTTTAACGCTTCCACGGAAGGGAACTTGATCTCCGGCCGCAACCAGCGCAGAAAAGATACTTCGACTTCAGTTTGCGCCGTGATATCCACGGGATGGAAGTTGAGCAGATGGGTTTCGATGGCGAAGGAATCGGCGCCGAACGTCGGCCGGTTGCCCACGTTAGTAACGGAGTTGAAGGTCTCCCCGCCGATTCGCGTTTGCGTGAGATAAACACCGTTCTGGGGAACGATCTCGTCATAGCGGCTGAGGTTGATGGTTGGAACCGTGTATTTGTGGCCGTAGCCTCGTCCGCGCCCAGGAGTTGAGATGATGCTGAACACGCGGCCCAGCAAGCGCCGCGCGCGACTGACTTTTCCCGCGGCAATCAGCCCGCGGATATGGCTGCTGGAAACGGGACTGCCTCGCAGCAACAGCAACGGATAGTTGACGACGGCAAATCCAAGCTCCCGCCCAAATTCTTTAAGCCGCTCGGTATTGCCCTGCGCTTTGTGGCCAAAGTGAAAGGTCTCGCCTTCGTGAACTTCCCTGGCGTGCAGCTTGCCGGCCAGGATATCGCCGGCAAACTCGCGCGGCGTAACCATGGAAAAGTCGCGAGTGAACGGGATGACCAGTAGCGCGTCCAGCCCGCTTTGTGCGAGCAGTGACTCCTTGATACTTTGCGGGGTGAGCAGCCGCGGCGCGATATCCGGCCGCAGGATGCGCAAAGGATGAGGATCAAAGGTCACGGCCACAGCGCTGATGCCGGACTCCTTCGCGCGCCGCACCACTTCTTTCAGCACCTGCCGGTGGCCGCAGTGGACGCCGTCAAAATTCCCTACGGTTACCACAGTTGGGCCCAGATCGCCGGGGACTTCGTGCAGAGACCGCAAGATCCTCATGCGATGTCAAACTCCAACTTGAGGCCGTCATACGCCAGGCGCACGTGCCCAGGGAGCAGTTTGTTGGTGGCTTCGTGCGGCAGATCGTGCGCGATATGGGTGAAGAACGCGCGGCGGGGCTTCAATTCGTCCACCAGACGCAGTGAATTGTCCACGGTGGAGTGCGTAGGGTGCGGCTTGTGGCGCAGCGCATCAAGGAACAGAATGTCCAGATTGCGGAGCTGCTGCATGGATTCCGGAGGAATCTCGCTGAAGTCGGTGAGGTAAGCGGCGCCGCCAAAGCGGAACCCGTGGATGGTGGCGTCGCCGTGCAGGATCTTCACCGGCTCAAAGCGCGCGCCGAACAGCTCTACCGAGCCGTTGATGCGGTTCATGGTCACCCGCGCCAGGCCGCCGTATTTGTAGTTCGCGTCAAAGATGTAGCGAAAAACACTTTCGATGGAATCCGCGGTGTCGCTGTCCGCATAGAGCGGGATTTTCTCCTCGCGACGCAAGCTGAGAGGACGCACGTCGTCCAGGCCCAAAATGTGGTCGGCATGGGAATGGGTGTAGAGAACAGCGTCCAGCCGGGTAATCTTTTCGCGGATCGCCTGCTGCCGGAAGTCCGGCGTGGTATCAATCAGCACGCAGCGTCCGTCATATTCCAGCATCACGGAAGGCCGCGTGCGCTGGTCATGCGGATCCATAGAACCGCACACCCGGCAGGTGCAGCCGATGGTGGGCACGCCCATGGACGTGCCGCTGCCCAACACCGTAAGAGTCGCCTTCATTTCTGCGGAGGCGCCGGTTCTGCCGGCGGGTTGGCGGCCCGTTTGGCGATGGCGTTGGTGAGTTCAATCCATGCCATTCTCAGTTCGAATAGAACGTTCTGCAGCAGAGTCAGTTCGCGGTCAGTGAGATTGTTTATGGTTTTGTCGTGCAAAATGGTGAGCGAATCTATGGTCTGGCGCGCGCCGATAATGTCCACGCTGGGCGGCTCGCCTTCTGAGCGCACGGCGCCCATCTGGATGAGCGCGCTCATGTAGAGCGATTCCACCACTTTTTCGAAAGTCATCTCCGGATAACCGCCTTCCGTACCCAGCTTGGCCGCGAAGATGTCATCCAGTTTCCTGCCGGACGCCTTGTAGGCCTCATTTTGCTGGAGCTGTTCTTCAACACTGGGCGCTTCCGGCATGGCCTGTTCGTCGCCCGCTTCACCCGCCGCACTGTCGGGCGCCGCGCTCGCCGGTGGCGTTGCGGTTGCGACGGATGCCGCCGCGGCTTTGGCTGCAGCTTCAGCCTCTGCTTCTTCCCGCGCCGCCGGAGAATCGGGGCGTACTTCGCCTTCGTCTCCAAAGCGGCGCCGGTCACTTACCACGAAGTCCTGTTTCTTTTCGCTCATACTCCCTCGATTCAATTAGATTGCAAACGGTAGAGCAACGATTCTTGCCCGGTGGCCGTTCAAGTCCACGTGCGGACCGGCTTCCGCGGTTTCCCGGCGAACGTAGCCCAGCCCGATTCTTTTTTCTCCCGCATCTACGGGGATGACTGCGGTACTGGTGATCTCCGCCAGCAAGCGGCCATCGGACTCATACTTGCCGGGCGGAGCGGGATCGCCTTCAAACTCAAACCCGGTGAACTGGCGATGCACCTGGCCGCGCGAGCGAATACGTTCCACAATCTCCTGGCCAATGTAGCAGCCTTTGTTGAAGTTGAGGGCCTGCGTCTGTCCCGTTTCCTGCGGCAAGTCGCGGTCACGGATGTCCTGGCCATATTGCGGAACGCCTTGCAGAATTCGCCATCGTTCCAAAGCGTTAGCTCCGACGGGATTGGCGCCGGCTTTCACCAGCGAATCCCATAGCGATTGCGCGCTCGCCGGCTCACACCATATTTCATACCAGCCCGGCTTGCTTTGCCCACCGCGAATGATCTCCGCCCCGGGAAAAGCTTTGTTGCCGGTGCGAACTTCCAGCGGCTCCATTCCATTTACGTCAAAGCCCGCCGCGGCGAGAATTGTGCCGGCTTGCGGCCCGCATACGCCGATGGCGGCGAGACCTCCTGATTCCGCCAGTTCCACTTTGTCCATGATGATGAATCGCTTGATGGCGGTGAGAAGGGGTTCCACTTGCTTGCGATCGGTCTGCAGTATGAATGTTTCACCGCGATTGAAAATGCACAAGTCACCCAGGATGCGTCCTTGGGCGTTGAGCACAAAATTGTAGTTGCCGCGGTCCTGCGCCAGGTCGCGGACGTTGTTGGTCACCATGTTATGCAGCCAGCGCGTGCGATCTTTGCCGCTGGCAGTGATGCGCGCGCGCCAACCCAGGTCGAAAACTCCACAGGCAGACCTTAGCGCCCGCAGTTCTGCGCCGGAATCGCCAAAGCTGAGCGGGGTTTCCACGCCCAGGTATTCGCCCCACTGGGCGCCGGGCAATGAGAGCCGCTGCTGGATGGTTGTCTCTGTCATGGATGCAATAATGAAAGCCGAATAGTTGATTATAGCGAACCCGCTGCCTGAACCCCGCCGGCAACGCCGCGTGCGCCGTCACTTGCATAAGCCGCGGCCCCGCCGGAGAATGGAACTGATGCCTGAACAACCCGGCTCCAACTCCGAGCAACCCGGCAAGCCAACCAAAGATGCCAAGTCCATATGGGTGGGCGCGGAGCGGTACATTCAACTGGGGATGACGCTGCCGGCGGCCACGGTGATTGGTTGGCTCCTGGGTGTACTGCTGCAGCGCTGGCTGCACTGGGACTGGCTGCCCCTGGGCGGCCTCATCTTTGGGATCATAGCCGGATTTGTGTATTTCATCCGCACGGCGATGTCTGAGGAGTTCAAGGATTGAGTGGCCCTGGACCATCCGATGAAGCCCCTGCGGACAAAGGCGTCGGAGACAATGTGCCGGCCCCGGCGCAGCCGCCAGAGACGGCGGACACCTTCCATCTGGTCATCTATCGCCGGATGGTGATCTTTATGGTGGTTCTGGCCGCAGCCGGATTGCCCGTCATCGCGATCAAATACGGGGCAGGTTTGGCCTTGAGTTTCCTGGCCGGGACCGTCATTGCGATCGTGAATTTTCACTGGCTACGGAGAACCATTGAGGCCCTGGCCGACCGGGTTGGAGCCACGGGAAGAGGGCCTTCACGCTCCGGCGTGGTGTTCCGTTTCCTGCTCCGCTACTTTTTGATCGCCCTGGTTGGCTATGTTATATTGAATAGTTCTGCCAACAATTTGTACGGTCTCTTTGCAGGGTTGTCGCTGCCGGTAGGGGCAATTCTGATGGAAGCTGCGTATGAAACCTACAAGGCGCTACGGACAGGATTCTAATCTCCAGGACTAAGCCGACGAATGCAGGAACAACTGTGGTTCACTGAAATCCTCAACCGGGCCGTAGGTGGCCCCGTGAACGCGCTTCTTGAGAAGCTGCCGGCGCCGTTTCATCCTGTTGATGCGGCGGCTCCCATTACCAATGCCGTGGCCATGGAAGTCCTGGTGGTGGGCTTCATTCTTCTGCTGTTCCTGCTGGTGCGTTCAGGGCTCTCCGTGGACAAGCCGGGCAAATTGCAACATACGTTCGAGATGGTCCACGGCTTTATCGCCGACCAGTGTGAGAGCATCATTGGACACGGCGGCAAACGTTTTGCTCCATACCTGACTTCGCTAGGCTTTCTGATTCTGTTCTGCAACCTGATTGGACTCATTCCCGGGTTTGAATCGCCCACGGCCGATCCCACGGTGCCCCTGGGCTGCGCCTTCGTGACCTTCATTTTTTACAACCTGCACGGCCTGCGCGAGCAGGGGGTATGGGGTTACATCAAGCACTTCGCGGGTCCCGTATGGTGGATGGCGCCGCTGCTGCTTCCGATTGAGCTCATCAGTCACTTGGCGCGTGTGATGTCGCTCACCATCCGTCTCTATGCCAACATTTTTGCCGGCGATATGGTCACCCTGGCGTTTTTCACGCTCATCCCCGTGGGTATTCCGGTGATTTTCCTGCTGCTGCACGTGGGCGTTTCATTTTTGCAGACGTACATTTTTATTTTGTTGACCACGATCTACCTGCAAGGTGCGGTTTCGCACGAGCACTAAACGAGCTTCAAGCGTGAGGGCCCCGTCCCCCAGGACGGAAGCCAACCACCCACTGGAAGCGATTTCATAGGAGAAACAATGCGCAAAACAATGATGTTTGTCTTGCTGGTGATGGTCCTGCTGTGCGTGGCCTCGCCGGTATACGCCCAGGGCGGCGCCAGCCCGATCACCAGCAGTTGGTCCATCCCCATCGGCGCCGGCCTTTGCATGGGAATCGCCGCCGGCCTTTGCGGCCTGGGACAAGGCAGAGCGACCGGTTCCGCCGTGGAAGCCCTGGCCCGCAACCCTGGAGCCCGCCCCGGAATCTTCATCTTCCTGCTGCTCGGCTTGGCGCTGATTGAGTCCCTGGCGCTGTACGCGCTGGTGATCGCCTTCCGTATTTCGCCGACCAGGTAAACAACTCTCACAGTTTTCAAGAGCCCGGCTGTCTGGCCGGGCTTTTTTGTTTTCGCGCAAAATCTGCGCAACGCGGCAGTTTCGGCGAGGGCGCGACTGTCCCCGGATAAACGAAGCTTTACAAAAACACACTATTTGTAACGAGCGAAATGCCAGACGTACGATAGATTGACCTTAGTCCGCGAGCTAGTTCTTGTTTGTCAGCTCACAAGGCTTGAGAGCCGGCGGAGTGTTCTCCATGGTGAAGATCAAGCATCTCGCGGTATTCGTGCTCTGTCTGGCGCCGCTGTGCGGCTTCGCGCAACCGGCGAAGGTGCGCTTTGTCACGGACCTGAAGAAGGGCTCCACGTATGAGAGCTTTGGGCGCGCCGCCAAGGGAAAAACGCCGTGGAAGTCGCAGCAGGGAGTTGCTTTTCTCAGCAAAGATCTTCTCGCCGTCTATCAGTTGCGGCAAAGTTCTGGCGACGCCAATAAATTTCTGCTGAACATCGGCATGATGGACGCGCGCAGCGGGCGTGAAGTGAGCTTTCTGCAATTGCCCGCCGCCGACCGTCCCGCGGCGGTCATGGCCGTCCAGGACGACAAATTTCTGGTGCGCGCGGGAGACTCTCTTTATCTCTATTCCAACAAGTTCGAGCGGCTAGCCGCAAGAGAGCTGCCGCCTTCCCTGCCGCATTCAAAGACCGCCCAGTTCGACGAGTGGCAGGTGGACGTGACGCCATCCGGCGCGATCGTCGTGCTGGCGCGACAGAAGCCGAGCGGAGAAGCGGAGATCGAACTGCTCGATGGCAATTCTCTCAACGCCACCAAAAACTTTACGGTCGCGCGGCTGGACCGCTGGTCAGCGTCAGACAACTTTCTGATCGCGGCTGATCCAGCGGCAACGGCGGGCGAGGGCGAGATGGGAGTCCTGGACTTTGACGGGCACTGGCGCCGCCTGCGCACGGGAGCGGAAAGCGATGATCCCGACTGCAGGTACAGCCTGCTGGCGCTGGAGCGAGGCCTGATCGCCGCCTATGATTGTGACGATCTGCTGCTGGTGTCCAATTCCGGGGCGGCGGTATTGTTTAATCCCTCGCGCCCGGGTGAGTACATTGCGTCGGTGGCCGGCGCGCGAAGCTATTTTGCGGAAGTGCTGGTGCCGGAAGAGACCGGACGGCCGTACATCGCGGTCCACGACGTGACCAGCCGGGCCGAACGGTTGCACGTCTTTCTGCAACGCGGCAATTTCTACTACTCGGTTTCTCCCGATGGAGCGCTGGCGGTCATCGAGGGAGATGAATTAAAGGTCTATGAGGGCAAGCCGGCAGCAGAGGCTCCCGCTGACCCTGGAGCGCAGGCCACTTCGGCTCCCGGCAGCAAGGCCCACTTGCGCTGGCGGCTCGATCTGGACGACGCATACGGCTTTTCCACCTTCACCAGCTCTGCCAATTCCGCCTGGATGAAACAGCATGACGTGCTGTTTCTTTCCCCGGAGCGATTGCTGGTGTATCAGGTCAGCCAGGTGGGGCCCGCAGAGGGACTTGTGCCTCGCGAGGGTGAAGTCTCCGGAACCAGCTTTTTTCTGGAAGCCAAGGTGCTGGACACGCAGGACGGCCATGAGATCAAGTCTCTAAAAATACCCACCACTGACAGGTTGTCTAAAATCGTTGCCACGCGTGACGGCAAATTCGTGGTCCGCGCGGGTGACTTCCTTTATCTCTACTCTGCTGATTTCGAGAAGCTGGCTTCGCGGGAGCTGCCGTTGAGAGGCAAGGCCCTGGCGGAAGGCTGGCAAATTGCCGTATCGCCCAACGGGGAAGAACTGGCCTTGGTCCATCAGCAAATCTTTTCTCCCGCACTGCCGCCGCCTATCGCCGTAGACAGGCAAGGCGTAGCGGAGGTTGAGATATTGAATGCTGACACTCTGCAACCAAGCAGATCATTCACCGTTCCGCAATACCTCAACTGGTGGTCCGCCGGGGACGGCTATCTCCTGGCCGCGAACCCACAGGAGCCACCGGGCAGGCAGCATTTCGTCCGCCTGGGCTTTGACGGCCGGTGGTCAACTCTGAACCCGGAGTGGGACCCAGCAGGAGGCTGCCAGGTTCAGATGGATCCACTGCAGCAAGAGCGCATCGTCTTTTATGGTTGCGGAAACGTTTTGGTACGGGCGGCGAGTGGATACAAGCTGCTTTCCGTGGCGGAAAACGTTTCTCAAGGTGCTGCCGCTTCAGCGACCGGGGCTGGCAAATACCTGGCGGTGGGGTTCGGCCGCTACGATATGGGTCCGCTCCGGCCTCAAGCAGGGAGTCCAAACCTAGTGAGGCCCATGCTGATTGAAGTCTACGATTTGGCGACCGCGAAGAAAGTCATGTCCGTCCCGGTGAGAAGTGAAAAATCTTATTACGCGATTTCTCCGCAAGCGACGCTGGCTGTTGTAGACGGCCCGGTGCTGGCGGTCTTTCAGCCGGAGCCATGATGCCCCATGCTGTGACGCCGGAATGATAAAGGGGCGCGAGGCGGCGCGACTATCTTGCTGGAGTAGCCGGCAGACTCGCCGGCCCAGCAGGAGCGGGCACAGCCTTTAGCATGTAACCAACCGTAGGCTTGCGATCCGGGGCAAGATCGAGCGCCGCTCGTGCCGCCGAGCTAGTCACGCGTCCTGGCGCTACGCCCAGCCAGATGGTGGCAATCGCCGCCACAATCAACGCCAGCCGCATCGCGGCCGAGGCGCTGGCTGGGGCTTCGTCCACCGACGGTTCCCGCATATACATGACCACGATGATCCGCAGGTAATAGTAGGAAGCCACCGCGCTGTTGATCACGCCAATAATCACCAGCCACAGCAAAGCCTGAGGATGAGTAGCGGAAGCTGCGCCGGACAAAGCTGAAGTGAAGACGTAATACTTTCCCAGGAAGCCGGCCGTGGCCGGGATGCCGATCAGTGACAGCAGGAAGACGGTGAGCGTGAAGGCCAGCAGCGGAGCGCGTTTGCCCATGCCGGCATAGTCATCCATGGTGACGTAGCGCTCGCCGGTGGAGGAGACGTGGCTGATCACCGCAAACGCGCCCACGTTCATGGCCGCGTACGAAGCGGTATAAAAGATTGCGGCGGAGATGCCGTCATTATTCTGTGCGGCAAACGCAACCAGGATGTAACCGGCGTGGGCGATGGAAGAGTAAGCCAGCATGCGCTTCACGTTGTTCTGCATGAGGGCGCCAAAGTTGCCCAGCGTCATGGAGAGCGCGGCGGAGATCCAGATCAACCAGAACCATTTGGTGCTGGTGGTGGCAAAAAGCACGCGCAACAGCACGGCAAACGCCGCCGCTTTTGGTCCGGTGGACATCAACGCAACCACCGGGGCCGGCGCGCCTTCGTAAACGTCAGGCGTCCAGATGTGGAAGGGCGCTGAGGCGATCTTGAAGCCCAGGCCCACAATCATCAGAGCAACTGCCATGAACGCCAGAACGCCAGGAGTGCCAGCGGCGTTTACCTGTTCGCCCAGCACTTTGGGGATGTCCAGCAGGTTCGTGGACCCGGTGGCGCCGAACATTAACGCAACGCCGTAGAGGAAGAAGGCGGTGGCAAACGATCCCAACAGAAAATACTTGATCGCTGACTCCGTGCTGGAAGCGGTGCGGCGGCGATAGCCGGCCAGAATGTACGTGGAAATGGAAGAGATTTCCAGCGCGATGAAAATCAGCACCAGTTCCACGGCGGACGACATGAGCACCATGCCCACCGTCCCGAAAAGAATCAGGGCGTAGTATTCTCCGCTGTTCATCTTCTGAACTTCCAGGTATTCGAGCGAAGCCAGAATGCAGACAGCAGAGATGGCCGGTATCAGGATGTGGAAGAAGATGGAGAAACTGTCCACGCGGACCATGCCGAACCAGCCCGGCGCGCTGAAGTTCGCGTCGCCATAGAACCACGCCAACTGGCATAACGCTGCGGCAATCGCCCCCAGCGAGCCCAGCAGAGATAACAGACCAAGGCTCTTGCGGCTTGTGCCCGGCTTCAGCAGCGGGTCAATCATCATCACCGCGATACCAAAGGCGGTGAGCACCAGCTCAGGCAGGATGCGAATGTAGTCGATGGTTTGAATCGGGTTCATCTTTTTTCCTCAACCCGGTTTCCCTCAACCCGGTTCTGTCCACCCGCCGGTGTTGGCAAAATTGGTGTTGACGAAATTGGTGTCGCCGAAATTGATGCTGTTGAAATGGGGGGCGCTGAAATTGACGTTGCCGCCGTGTTCTTCGCGGTGTTGACAACGACGGCCACCGCCGGATCAATGCTCTTCATCCAGTAAGGCGATACCACGCCCATCACCAGGGCCATCACCGCCACCGGCCACAGGGAAATCTGCTCGCGCGCGTCCAGGTCCGGCAGCAGTTTGTTTTCGTCGTGATGGATGGGGCCGTAGAAGACTTTCTGGTACATCCACAGCAGGTAGCACGCGCCCCAGATCACGCCGCTGGTGGCCAGGGAAGCGTAGAGCATGCCGTGAGGATGGCTCTGTGCCGCGCCGCTGAGCACCAGGAATTCGCCGACGAAGCCGTTCATCAGCGGCAGTCCGACCGACGACAACACGGCGATCAGGAAGAACGTGGCATACACCGGCATGGGCGTAGCCAGCCCGCCGAATTCCTTGAATTCATACGTGTGCTTGCGTTCGTACAACATGCCGGCCAGCATGAACAGCGCTCCCGTGGAGATGCCGTGGTTCAGCATCTGATACACCGCGCCGTCAACTCCGGCTTGGGTGAAAGTGAAAATGCCCAACACCACGAAGCCCAAGTGGCTCACGGACGAGTAGGCAATCAACTTCTTCAGGTTCGGCTGGACCAGCGCCACTAGCGCGCCGTAAATGATGCCGATGATGGCCAGAACAATGATCCACGCTGCGTTGTTGTGCGATTGGTCGGGGAACATGCCCAGGTTGAATCGCAACAGGCCGTACGTGCCCATCTTGAGCAGCACGCCGGCCAGCAGGACGGAGCCGGCCGTTGGGGCTTCTACGTGCGCGTCCGGCAACCATGTGTGCAGCGGGAACAGAGGGACTTTGACTGCGAAAGCTACGAAGAATCCGAGGAAGAGCCACTGTAGCGCAGAAGCGGAAATGGCGTTGCTGGCAATCAAGTTGCGAAACGCCGCGTACTCAAAGTTGTGCGCAGGGTTATGCGTGTACAGGTAAATGATGGCCACCAGCATGAAGACCGAAGCGACCATCGTATACAGGAAGAATTTGACCGCGGCATAAACGCGGCGTCCGTGCCCGTACATGCCAATCAGCAAAGCCATGGGAATCAGCGTGGCTTCCCAGAATACGTAGAACAGGAACATGTCCAGCGCCAGGAAGACGCCGATCATCGCCGTCTCCAGCACCAGCAGCAGGACGAAAAATTCCTTGACGCGATCATGGATTGATTTCCATGAAACCAGCACGCCCAGCGGCACCAGGAAGGTGGTGAGCACCACCAGCCACATGGAGATGCCGTCCGCGCCCATGTGGTAATGGATGGCTTGGCCAATCCAGTTGCGATTTGTTTCAAACTGGAAGCCGGCTTGTCCGTTCACCAGGTGCAGCGGCAGGTAAAGCGAAAAAGCAAATGCCAACAGCGAAGTGAGCAGCGCAGCCCAGCGCAGCACGCGGTCGTTGCGCGGCATGAGCATGATCAGCACCGCGCCGATGGTGGGAAGGAACGTAACGAGTGTAAGGATCGAGCCGTTCACTTCTGCACCCCCAGCCAGATCATGTAGGCGATGACCGCCGCGCCGCCCAGAGCCACCCAGGCGGCGTACGAGCGGATGTTGCCGGACTGCATGCGGCGCAACTCGTTGCCGATGCCTTGCGAAGTCGAGCCGGCGCCGTTGACCAGGCCGTCAATCACGCCCTGGTCCACGCCGCGCCAGAAGACCACGGTGGAGAGGGCCAGCAAAGGCTTGACCAGCAGCAGGCCGTAGCCTTCGTCCACGTAGTATTTGTGCAGGACCACGAGGTAGATGCCGTGGATCTTGCCGGTAATTTTGTCCGGCAGGCCGGGACTCTTGTAATAGAGCAGCCAGGCAAAAAAGAAACCGATGAGGGCGACGGCGACAGAGGTGCCCGCGAGTATTAATTCTTGATTGCGTTCCTTGGCGCTCTCAGCTTCCTTTTCAGCGACTTCAGCCGTGCTCAGTTGCCGCACTTCAAACTCAGTGGAGTGCATCACCGGCGCCAGAAAGTGCTCAATCTCATTGTGGCCCTTCATGAAAGTAGGCACACCTACCCAGCCGCCGACGAACGAAAGGACCGCCAGCACCACCAGAGGACCAATCATGATCCACGGCGATTCGTGAACACCATTTCCGTGGCCATGATCGTCATGACCATGGTCGTCATGTCCGGCAGCGGCGGGAGCGTGGGCCGGTGCGGCCATCAAATGCGCGTCGCCCAGGTCGGCGTCAGCGCGGCGTTCGCCGAAGAAAGTCATAAACCACAGGCGGAACATGTAGAACGACGTGATGCCCGCGGTGATTACACCGACCACCCACATAATCGGTCCGGCGGTCGGGCTCTTATAGACTTCGCCAAGGATCTGGTCTTTGCTGAAGAACCCGGCAAACGGCGGTATGCCAGCAATCGCAATAGTGGCGATGGTCATTACCCAGAACGTTTTGGGAATCTTCCTCCACAAGCCGCCCATGCGGCGCATGTCCTGCTCGCCGCTCAGTGCGTGAATGACTGATCCTGCGCCGAGGAAGAGCAGGGCCTTAAAGAACGCGTGGGTCATCAGGTGAAAGATGGCCGCGGAGTACGCGGCCGCGCCGCAAGCCAGGAACATGTAACCCAGCTGCGAGACGGTGGAGTAAGCCAGAACGCGCTTGATGTCCGTCTGCGCCATGCCCATGGTGGCGGCAAAAATGGCGGTGAGGCAGCCGATGATGGCGACGACCTCCAGCGCATGCGGCGCCAGATTAAAGATGGCATGGGAGCGGGCGATCATGTAGATGCCAGCGGTGACCATGGTCGCCGCGTGGATCAAAGCCGAGACCGGCGTGGGGCCTTCCATGGCGTCGGGCAGCCAGACGTAGAGCGGGACTTGGGCGGACTTGCCTGTGGCGCCAAACATCAGGCAGAGCGCGGTGATGGTGAGGAAGCCGAAGCCGGCTTCTACAGGGTATTTTGAAGAATCTTTCAGCGCGTTGAATACGCCGTCATAATTCAGCGTGCCGAAATGCTGAATCAGCAGGAACATGCCGATGAGGAAAGCGAAGTCGCCAATGCGGTTGACGATAAACGCTTTCTTGCCGGCGTCGGCCGCCGAGTCCTTGAGGAAGTAAAAGCCGATCAGCAGGTACGACGCCAGTCCCACGCCTTCCCAGCCCACGAACATCAACAGGTAGTTGTTGGCCAGCACCAGCGTCAGCATGAAGAACATGAAGAGGTTCAGGTAGGCAAAGAAGCGGTAGTACCCGCCTTCATGCGCCATGTATCCGACGGCATAAATATGGATGAGGAAGCCCACGCCGGTGACCACCAGCACCATAATCATGGAGAGCTGGTCCAGGTAGAAGCCGAACGCCGCGCTGAAACTGCCGGCGCTGATCCATGTTCCCAGCGTCTCAATGTGCGGCAAGGCCATGTGAGGGCCGGCGCTTGGCCACGCCTTCCACACGGCCCACGCTGCCCATCCGAACGAGGCCGCGGTAAACAGCAAGGCCACAAAAGAGACCATGCCGTTCTTGAAGCGGCGTCCGAAAAGGCCATTGATGGCGGCGCCGGCCAGCGGCAGCAGCGGAATGACCCAGAGATATAAGTTGTCGCTCATAGTTTCAGCAGATTTACCCGGTCAACATTCAAAGTTTCGCGCGTACGGAACACCGCAATGATGATCGCCAGTCCAACGGCCGCTTCCGCCGCAGCGACGACCATGACGAAGAAAACGAATACGTGGCCGCTCAAGCCGACAATCTTTTGGCCGCTGGGCAGAATCCCGCCGTGCGCATTCCAATAATTGGCAAACGCCACAAACGTCAGGTTCACGGCGTTGAGCATCAGCTCAATGGACATAAAAATGGTGATGATGTTTCGCTTGAGCAGGAATCCAAGCACGCCCAAACAGAACAACACTGTGCTGAGGGTGAGGTACCAGGAGAGAGGAACCACTTAGTTTTCCCTCCTTCCCAGAACCACCGCGCCCATGATCGCAATGAGGATCAGCACGGAGGTGACTTCAAACGGAAGCAGAAAATCTTTGAACAACAGGCGGGCGATGGGATGGGTCTCACCGAAGTCGCTGGCGCTGATGCTGACGCCGCTTAGCCCCTTGCTCGTGGTGAGCATGGTCCAGCTCACCAGGCAACCCAACACGATCACGCCAGGCACGCCGATGAGCAACGCCATCACGCTCCCCTTACTCCGCTCTTCCGCGCCGGCGTTGAGCAGCATGATGACAAAAACGAACAACACCATGATGGCCCCGGCGTAAACGATCACCTGGATGGCGGCAACAAACTCAGCGCCCAGCAGCAGGTAAATCAGCGCCAGGGAAGCCATTACCACCACCAGCGACAAAGCGCTGTTGATGGGGTGGCGCTGAACCAGCAGGTTCACAGCGCCGGCCACGCAGATGAGTCCGAAGACGATGAACAGTACCTGGTGAACCATTTCGGTTTTAAGCCCTCCAGGCCACGATGAAGCTGGTGACAATAATGTTGGCAATCGCCAGCGGCAGCAGGAATTTCCATCCAAATGCCATCAGCTGGTCATAACGGAAGCGCGGCAGCGTGCCGCGAATCCAGATATAGAGAAAGATAAAGAAGAACACTTTCACCGCGAAATAAAACACCGGCAGCAGCGCCGCGACGATGGGCGGCGCTCCGGGGATGGCCGGCCCGTGCCATCCGCCGAAGAACAGCAGCGTGGCCAGGCAGCCAACGGTAAACATGTTCAGGTATTCGGCCATGAAGAACATGGCAAATTTCATGGAACTGTATTCGGTGTGGTATCCGGCGACCAGTTCGGTTTCGGCTTCAGGAAGATCAAAGGGAATGCGGTTGGTCTCCGCGTAGGCGGCCATCAGATAAATGAAGAACGCAATGAATTGGGGAGCAATATACCAGTGCGGCAGATGAGTGTTGAAGCTGCCGAGCATCCATGTGCCGGACTGCTGGTTGACGATCTCGCGCAGGCTCAGGCTGCCCGCCAGCAGAAGGATTCCAACCAGGGAGAGTCCCAGAGCCAGTTCATAGCTGATCATCTGAGCGCTGGCGCGCAAGGAGCCGAGCAGGGAATACTTGCTGTTGGACGACCATCCCGCCAGCGCGATTCCATAAACGCCGACCGAAGTTGCTCCCAAAATGATCAGCAGGCCAATGTTGATGTCACTCAGTCCGCCCGCCCCGCCCATGCCGGTAATCTGCAGCGGGATGGTGATTCCACGAACGGTGATGGACTCGCCAAAAGGAATAATGGCAATCGAGATCAGGGACATGGCCAGGGCCAGCATCGGGGCCAGGATGTACAGGCCCTTGTGCACGTTGTCCGGTACCAGGTCTTCCTTCAGGATGAACTTAATGCCGTCAGCCAGGGGTTGCAGCAGCCCGAACGGGCCAACGCGCGTGGGGCCCCAGCGGTTCTGTATGCGGGCCACGAGTTTGCGTTCCAGCAGAGTGGTGTAGGCCACGCCGGTCAGCATGATAAAGAGGATCAGCAGGATCTTGATCACGGCTACGATGATGAAAGTTTTTGTGTCCACGTTTTGGTTACTGCCGCCCCTAACAGCGGTGACGAACTCAATTTCTCTCTGAACCGCAACAGCAAATCTTGCCAACAGCCAACAACGAAACGACTCATGCTATTTGCCAGCTGCTATTTGCTTCTAATCCGCCATGACTTCTTTCTTGTCTGCCGGTACGCCGCTCTTGCCTTCAGCAACGGAATTCAACATGGTTGAGTAGCGACCCAGCGTTCCCGAGGTAAACAACGTGTCATTGGCGGGAACAATCTGTACCAGGCCGTCCGCCGCGCCGGCGTTGCTGCGTTCGGCCGCGGTGACGTGCTGGTCATTGCCGGCCAGCAGGTTCAACCTTGAGAACTCGTAGCCGGGAACCAGGCGCTGGATTTCGTCCAGGATGGCCATCGAGTCAAACGGGCTGGTACGCGGTTCCATGTTGTTGGCTGTGAGCCACACCGAGTGGCGGTCCGCTTCGCCGGACTGCACGCCGCGAGTCTGTCCCATGTCGGAGTGCACGCCGCCGCCGAAGGGAACCAGCTTCTTGACGTCGGCCCCCATGCGCTCGGCCACGCGGACGATGATTTCAAAATCGCTGCGGACGCCGGCCACGTCGCCGGCCTTCTTGAGCAGTTGCACATCACCGCTGGTATTGGTAAACGTGCCGGATTTTTCGTAGGCTGACGCCGCGGGCAGCACAACTTCCGCCAGCGATGCGGTTTCCGTCAGGAACAATTCCTGGGCGACGATGAAGGTGTTCTTGAGCGCCGCCGGATCAAAGCTGTAGTCGCTGACCGGGTTGCATCCGACAACATACAGAGCTGCCAGCTTTCCGGTCTTCGCCGCTTGCATCATTTCCTGTAGGGACAAGCCTTTTGCCGCGGGCAGCGTGCCCCATTCGGCGCTGAATTTCTGTGCCGATGCGAGCGCCGTGTACCCTGGCAGCAGGTCAGGGAACAGGCCCATATCCGCGGCGCCGCGTGAGTTGGCGTAGTCGCCAAGGCAGATGAACCTGGCGTTGATGCCGGAGCCAAACTTGACCAGAGCGGCGACGTCGGCTCCGCGGACTTCCGAGCCAAAGATGATGACCAGGTCTTTGAGAGCCTTGATCTCGTCGCGGAATTTCTTCAGCGTGTCATTGGTGACGCTGGCGCTGGTGAGCGAACCGGCGGCCGCATCGTCGCCGTTGAGAAACGCGGCAATCTTGCCTTCTTTGCCCGCCCCCAGTTGGATAAAGCCGGCAGCCTGGCGGCGCAGCTTGATGGGCTGCGAATTCACAACGTAGAACTGGGCCTGGTGCAAGCGGACGGCGGTGCGAATGTTCCACGCCAGCAGCGGATGTTGCTCCGTGGGATCATTGCCGATCAGCAGGATGGCCGGGGCGCCGGCCACGTCGCGCATGGAGGCCGTGGCATTGGTCTTGCCGGCAAGAGCGCGCGCGAACGCGGCGTAATCGGCTGTGCGGTGGTGATCAATGTTGTTGGTGCCCAGCACGGTGCGGGCGAATTTCTGCAAAAGGTAGCTTTCTTCGTTGGTAGTGCGGTTGGAGCCGATCACTCCAATCGCCTGGCCGCCTTTGCTATCGCGAATCTCGCGCAAGCGTTTGGCCACGTGGTCAATGGCTTCTTCCCAGGTGGCAGGGACCAGTTTGCCTTCTTTGCGGACGAGAGGCTGGCGGAGACGGTCTTTGTGTTCAGTGAAGTCGAAGGCGTAGCGGCCTTTGATGCAGAGGAAGTCACCGTTGATGCCGCTCTTGTCGCGGTTGTCGCCGCGGATGATCTCCGCTCCGGTATCTG